>JAUHXW010000185.1 GCA_030426705.1 Gammaproteobacteria bacterium | reverse complement strand
CGCAAAGCAGTTCCAGGTCAGCCAACCACCCACTGAGCGGTCCTGTTGAAACAAAGTATTGATACCGAAAATAATCAACAAAATACTTGCAACCAAACAAGGAATTAAGTACCATTCCCGCTCTTTGTAAATGGCGTGGTCTGAGGGCTCACACTCAAAGCAGGCCCATAGTTAAAAAATCGTAGAAAAATATGAAAACATTTAGTGCAAAAGCAGAAGAAATCAATCGTGAATGGTTTTTGATTGATGCCGAAGGTAAAACTTTGGGTCGCATGGCCTCCGAAATTGCTTTAAGGCTTCGTGGTAAGCACAAACCAGAGTTTACACCTCATGTAGATACCGGTGATTATATTGTTGTGGTAAACGCTGAAAAAATCGCGGTAACTGGCAATAAATTGAATGACAAAATGTATCATCATCATACTGGTTATGTGGGCAACCTGAAATCAATCAATTTGAAGGACTTATTGGACAAACACCCTGAGCGTGTTATTGAGAAAGCTGTTAAAGGTATGTTGCCAAAGAATTCTTTGGGACGTCAAATGTACCGAAAATTAAAAGTGTATGCGGGCCCTGAGCATCCACATGCAGCACAAGAACCAAAAACTTTAGAGGTATAAGAATATGGCAACTCAACAATATTATGGAACTGGCAGAAGAAAATCATCGTCTGCACGCGTATTCTTGACACCTGGTTCAGGTAAAATCGTAATCAACAACAAAGACATCGGCGAATACTTCAGTCGTGAAACTGCCAGAATGGTGGTCAGACAGCCTTTGGAAAAATTGGGTTTGATGGATCAATTCGATATCAAAGCAACAGTCATCGGTGGTGGTACCACTGGTCAAGCTGGTGCTATTCGTTTGGGTTTGTCTCGCGCTTTGTTGGAATCTGATGATACTTTGAGACCACAATTGAAAGAACATTCATTCCTGACTCGCGATGCGAGAAAAGTGGAAAGAAAGAAAGTCGGTTTGCGCAAAGCCCGTCGTTCTGTTCAGTTCTCGAAACGTTAATACAGTTTCAGACAATACCATGCAAAAGGCCGGTCAATCCGGCCTTTTTTATTGCCAGTGGTTTGGGGAAATGGCACATTACTGTCCGGTTCAAACTTACTGTCCTACCGTCATCCTCGTGCTTGACACGCATTAGTGTCCGGTAAAACAAATCTCCCTTACCGTCATCCTCGAACTTGATTCGGGGAACCATTGTGAACAGCCTTTAAATAGTTCTGAAAACATCAATTTGCATGTCAACCAAAAAGAATTTATCGACTCTTTTTTCAATGTTTTCAGTCATTTAAGCAGTCATCATTTTGTAAACATCTTTAAAATGGGTCCCCGGATCAAGTCCGAGGACGACGGAATTAGTTATTGTCAATAATGTTGAAAAATTATTGTTTTTAAGCCTTCATTTTTACGAATGATGGGCAAACGTATGTCGTGTGTGTATTTTGAGCAGTTAACTGTATAATAATGAAAAACAGCAGGGATGTGTAATACATCACAGTAAACACCAAGCAAATGTGCTATATTCGCGCCGTTTAATTTTCAACAACCTTATGTACACAGAGCACGGGGTCACTCGACAAGCTGGAAAAACTTACATATCAATGGTCAGTTACCTGGCATTGTTTGTGGTTTTATGTGCTGGTGTTTATTCTGTATTAATTTATTTCTTCGAATACCAAAGTCAAATCGACTGGTGGTTGGTGACTATTTACGGCTTTCTTGCTGCTTTGTGTTATTTCTTTTTTATCGTTAATGATTTGGGTGCCAAAAAATTAAAACGGCGTGCCATGCCAATGGGTTTTCTGTTGGGTTTTGTGGCATTGATGTTGGTGACCTGTTCCTTTGTGTTCCATATTCCAAATAACTTAAGCTGGTATGTTGCTGGAGTGTTGTTAATTGTTGGCTATTCAACCAGTGCGTATGGATTGGTTGAATGGGCTAAATATCACATGCGTAAGCAACAGTCCATGTTGCATGAGTCACTGACTGATGAGTTAACAGGTTTATATAATCGAAGGGCATTTGCTTTAAACAGTGGTCGTGAATTGAAATTCAGTACAGAAGCAGGCAGTGATTTTTCTGTGATGATACTCGATATTGACGATTTCAAACCCATCAATGACCAATATGGACATGCGGTTGGAGATCAGGTTCTGCAACAATTAAGTCGTCTGCTGGAAAATTATACCCGCACAGCGGACAGTGTCTATCGATGGGGTGGTGAGGAGTTTGTGATTTTGATGCCTGTCACTGGTTTATTTGAAGCCAATCAAGTGGCACATAAGGTTATCAACAAAGTGGCCGAAAAAACCTTTCAAGTTGATTACGAAATGTTTTTGAAATTAACCATCAGTGCCGGTTTGGCTCAATGGCTGCCAGGTGAGTCGATAGTTAATGACACGCTGGTTAGGGCAGATAAGGCCCTCTACAAGGCCAAAGCCAATGGTAAGAACAATGTGGTTGTGGCTGACTATTTGGACAGCCACAATATGAACCCGAATACTTCATCAGTACAGCAAAAAATAAAATAAAATCAATTAGATAACAACTAAGCCTAAATGGTTTGTTCCAGCACTTCCTTGTGCTGTCCCCTTCGGGCAGCAAAGCTGACCAAAACATTCCAGATGTTTTAGTTTCAAAAAAATGACTTTGACTAAAAATGCAGGACTGCATTTTTGAATGCCGAAGGCAGCCTGAAAGGGAAAACCACAAGGAAGTGGTTTTATAATCTTGTCCAAAATCATTCAAAACGTAGCGATGACTATGCTTTTCATGATATTTGGACAACCTTCTTCGTCATTTTTCCTGAAAATTCCATTTACTGATAAAATATTCGGGTTATTAGTCAAAATTTACGATTCTACGAATCCCCAACTACTTTACAAATAATTTATTGTCTTTAGCATGCTTGCTCAGCAACGGTGCTGGGGTAAATCTATTTCCATGTTTTTCGGCCAAGTCTTTCAAAGTTTCTTCGACTTTATCAGCGCCTGTGGCATCGATGTAGCTGAATGGTCCTCCCGTGAACGGTGGAAAGCCCAAACCTAAAATCGCTGCCAAGTCCCCGTCTTTTGCAGCAAACAAGATACCTTCTTCCAAACAGTGCACACATTCATTGACAAAAATCAGGCCAATGCGGTTTTGGATTTCAGTTTTTGACATTTCTTTGCGATCTTCACCACCGAAATATTTATAAATATCAGTGTTGACAGTTTTGCGGCCTTTTTTCGGGTATTTGTAGAAACCTTTACCAGCTTTTCTACCATACAATTTCGCTTCAGCCAGTTTTTGCACGGTGTCATCCTGTTCGACACCACGGTTGGCAAACATCTCACCCAGTGCGCCACGGGCAATGTGCGCGCCGACATCAATGCCAACTTCGTCCATCAAGGCCAAAGGACCCACCGGGAAGCCCCAATCTTTCATGGCGGCATCGACGTCTTCAATTTTAGCGCCATCGTGTAAAACCTTGATGGCTTCATGGGTCAGTGCTGATAATACACGGGTGGTGTAAAAGCCTGGACCGTCTTTAACGACCACTACGGTTTTACCCTGTTTAATGCCCACATTGGTGGCCATTTGCCTGGCACGTTTCGATGTTTTGTCAGTCACGATCAATTCAAGCAAAGGCATTTTGGGCACCGGCGAAAAATAGTGCATGCCAACCACATTTTGCGGATGAGCTGCTTTTTCTGCGATATTGGCCAATGGCAAAGAAGAGGTGTTGGTAGCAAATACCGTAGATTTTTTGCAGCGACTTTCAACATCAGCCAGAATTTTTTGTTTAAGCCCAATATCCTCAAACACGGCTTCAATCACCAAATCAGAATGATTGAGGTCATCACCATTGGTGGTGGTTTTTATTTTTGACATCAAACGATCTCGTTCGACCGCACCCATGGCTTTCTTTTTAACCATTTTGCTGAAATCGGACCAAATGGTTTTCAAAGCACTGGCCAGACCTTCATTCGAAATGTCCTTGAGTACCACATCGTAACCGTTTTTTATGGAAACTTCGGTGATGCCTGCGCCCATAAAGCCGGCGCCAATCATCGAAAGGCTGTCCACATTTTCAGTTTTGTTGTTGTTTTTGAGCTTTTTATTCTCCTGCATAGCCATAAACAAACCAATCAGGCTTTTTGAAGCTGTGGTGGCGTGTAGTTCACCAAATGCCATGGCTTCTGCTTCAAGCCCAGCAGCCATACCATGTTCCAAACCGGTTTCTACACAGTCAAGAATTTTCAATGGGGCAGGGTAGTTGCCTCGGGTTTTGCGCAGCACCGTTTCACGGGCTTTTTTCAACACAAAATTTCTGCCAAAGCTGGTGTTCAAAGCCTTGTCAACCAAACTGGTTTTCTTGGGCTTGCGCTTAATGGGTTTGGCAGCCACTTGTAGGGCGGCTTGATACAAGCCTTCCTTGTGAACCAATGAATCGACCAAACCGGCTTTTTTGGCACTGAAAGGATAGATGTTTTTACCTGTTAACAAAGCATCCAGGGCGTAGCGCAAATTGGTCAGCTTGACCAGTCTTTGCGTACCACCGCCACCTGGTAGCAAGCCCAGTTTCATTTCAGGCAGGCCAAACACGGTTTTCTTGTCGGTAGTCGCAATGCGGTAATGACATGCCATGGCCACTTCAAGACCACCGCCCAAACAAGCGCCATTGATGGCAGCAATGATGGGTTTTTTCATGTTTTGTACGCGCATCAGGATTTTGTTGCCGTTGCGCGAAAGGTTTTCGATTTCTTTGGAATCGGTGATGTTGATGAAATCATTGATATCAGCACCTGCAATAAAGCAGTTGTCTTTTTTGGAAATCAGTACGGCTGCTTTGATGTCATCGTCAGCTTCGATTTTGTCTATTAATGAGGTGAAATCATCCAACAAAGATACTGACAGGGTATTGACCTCTGAACCAGGTTGATCCATCCAGATGGTTGCGATGTTATTTTCTTTGGTTAATTTAAAAGCTGCCATGATGTTATCCTATTCTTTTCAGTAATATTGATGATCCCAAACCACCTGCAGCACAGGCACTGATTAAGGCATATTTACCTTTGCTTTCAATCAAACGTCTGGTTGCTGAGGTTAACAATCGTGAACCGGTTGCGCCAAATGGATGACCCAAAGACAAGGATCCTCCTTGGGTGTTGATCTTATCCATGGGAATTTCACCAAAAGCACCTTTCAAACCCAATGATTCCTTACAAAATTCTTCATCTTGTAAGGCGGCCAGATTCGCCAATACCTGACCAGCAAAAGCCTCGTGAATTTCAAAAACATCGATGTCTTCAATTTTCAAACCAGCTTCATTCAATAGTTTAGGCATGGTGTATGCAGGGCCTAACAACAGTTCGCCATGTGGGTTTTGGCCGGAAAAGGCGTAGCCTTCAACCACCACTTGTGGTTTTAACTTACGGGCTTTGGCTTCATCCAGATCCATCAACAGGCTGACTGCTGCACCATCGGTGATTGGCGAAGCATTACCGGCAGTAATGGTACCGTGTGGTTTGACGAAAGCAGGTCTTAATTTGGCCAATTTATCCATGGAAGAATCGGCATAAAAAGTGTCATCTTGTTCAACCACAGCAAATTGCGGTGGAATGGCTAATGGACAAACTTCGTCAGCGAATTTACCTGTTTCCCAGGCTTCCGCAGCCAGATTATGTGAACGCAACGCAAATTCATCCTGCTGTTCACGAGAGACACCAAACTTGGCAGCCAACTGATCGGCATCAGCGCCCATGGTTAAACCGGTTGAAAATTCTGCGATGGCAGGCGCTTCGGGTGCCAAAGATTTGAACTTAAAGTCCTTGAACACCTGCCAAAAACCTTTCAGACCTTTGGCTTTTTGCGCTTGTAACAGGGTTTTCTTGAGCTTGTGGGTGATGCGAACCGGGGCGTCCGACGATGATTCAACACCACCTGCGATGGCAATTTTTGCTGAACCTGATTGTATCGCATTGGCGGTATTGGTGTCGTGCTGTGTCAAGTCGATCGGTCCCCTGTACGCACCGCTCAGCCGGTGGCCGAATCCGCAGCCCGGCCAGCCCGTTGATCGGCCGGCGGAAACGGCACCAGACGGCCCTGCTCCTCATCCCACAGCTTGAGGTTCAGCGCCGCCGACAGGCGCGAGTGGTACAGGTACGGCTCGCCGGTCCACATCGCGTCTTGGTACTCGCCGAACGACGGCAGCCGATGCCGCACGAAGTCGCTCAGCGCGTGT
>JAUHXW010000184.1 GCA_030426705.1 Gammaproteobacteria bacterium | reverse complement strand
GTTTGAGAATCCGCAAAGCCTGTTCATTCCACGGCCTGGCTTTCAACATTGATATGGACCTGGAACCCTTCCAAAGAATCAATCCTTGTGGCTTTTCTGGCTTACAAGTCATACAATTGGCGGACTTGGCACAAGATGTGAACATCACTACGGTTGAACAACAATTGATAGATGCTTTTTGCCAACAGCTCAATTTCACAGCCAGAACAGAACAAGCAGCCTAAAGGCCAAAAATCATGAACGACAAAATACCTCTGAACATTGAAATGCCTAGTCAGGAAAGTGCTGACAGACTGGCCAGAAAAGTGGCTGGCGCCAAAGAAATCGGCAGCAACAAAACCAACCGCAATCGCGCCGGTTTCGACACCGATGCACCGCGTTTACGAAAGCCTGACTGGATCAGAGTTCGCATTCCAACAGGTAATGCTGTTCAAAAACTGAAAAGCAAGTTGCGTGACAATTCATTGGTCACTGTTTGTGAAGAAGCCTCATGTCCTAACATCCATGAATGTTTTGGCAAGGGTACAGCCACTTTCATGATTTTAGGTGAAGTCTGCACCCGCCGTTGTTCTTTCTGCGATGTAGCGCATGGCAGACCCTTACCACCTGATCCCAATGAGGCTGAAAACCTGGCACAAACCATTGCTGACATGGCTTTGAAATATGTGGTCATCACCTCGGTAGACCGAGATGATTTAAAAGACGGCGGCGCACAACATTTTGTGGATTGTATTGCTGCCGTTCGTGAAAAAAATCCTGACATCCAAATTGAAATCCTGACGCCTGACTTCCGGGGCAAAGGTCGCATGGATAAGGCATTGGAAATTCTGGCACAAAGTCCTCCAGATGTGTTTAACCACAATTTGGAAACTGCTTACGCCTTGTATAAAAACGTCCGACCTGGGGCTGACTATCAATGGTCATTGGACTTGTTAAAAAAATTCAAAGCCCAACACCCTGATATTCCGACCAAATCTGGCATCATGGTTGGTTTAGGTGAAACCTTTGAGCAAGTACAAGAAACCCTGAGACACCTGGCAGATCACGATGTTGAAATGATCACCATTGGCCAATACCTGCAACCCACTCAAGGCCACCATCCCGTGCTTAATTATTGGACGCCCGAAGAGTTCAAAGCCATCGAAACCTACGGTTACACCCTGGGTTTTAAACACATCGCCGCCGGCCCGCTTGTTAGATCGAGTTACCACGCCGATGTGCAAGCGCATCAAGCTGGGGTTTAAATAGACTGCGAGTTGAATTTGCCAATCACTCATCAAAATTACTCTTACCAATACGTTGACTGGCGATGTAACATTTCAACAAATCCTTCGTTAAATTGAAAAGATTCTTATAAAAGAGACCTTTTTCGCTTCTTGTACAAAGGTCTCTAAGAACTGAACATTCATTCATTACGAGGACTTAATCATGAAAAAAATCGCTCTGGTCAGCACCATTGGTTTGTTATCAATCACTGCATTTGCAGGCTCTCCCCACAAATTTGAACGCAACTTAAGCCTGAACACAGATCGCTTGAGTGGTATAGAAATGGATGTTGGCGCTGGTTCATTGGAAGTGGTGGGTGTTACTGGTAATGAAATTAAAGTTTATGCCACCATTGAGTCTGAAGATTATCGAGACATGGAAGATTTGGTCGAAGCTTTTGATGACAAAATGGAATTTGAATTAACCAGAGACAGTGGCATTGCCATGTTAAAAGCGAAAAGAGAGAAAAATATCTTGAGCTGGGGCAACAAGAATATCGCCATCAATTTGCAAGTAGAAGTTCCCAGATCATTCGATGTTGTGATTGATGACAGTTCCGGTCCACTGACGGTAGAAAACATTGATGGCACCGTTAAAATTGATGATGGCTCTGGTCCTATTACGCTGCGCATGATTGGTAATGATGTGCAAATTGATGATGGTTCTGGTCCCATCCGCATAGCTGACATTAATGGCGATGTTAACATTGATGATGGCTCTGGCGAAATTGAAATGAAAAACATCCAGGGTTCTGTCGATGTGGAAGATGGCTCTGGCCAAATCACAGCCAAAGTCATTGCCGGAGATTTCAAGGTGGATGACGGTTCTGGCAGCATCATTGTGAAGGAATTACAGGGCGATTTTAAACTGATTGATGACGGTTCTGGTTCAGTAAAAATCAATGGTAAACGCTGGGAAAGCCAATAAATCAATCTCAATAAATATGTCGCTTATAAAACGATAACACCTTGATATGTAAAAGTTATTAATTTCCATGATGTATATTACTGAGCAAGCTCACAATGATCATGGCCAGATTAAAAAACAACCACGGCAATGAGAATCAATTCTTTCAAGCTAGAATAAATTGCAAGCCCTTAGAGGTCATTTCTGGACTTTACATGCTTGAGAGATTAACAGCCTTACAAAACAAAAGCCCATGTTTGAACATGGGCTTTTGTTGATATTAAGACTTCATGGCTCCATTTAAATACAGAAAGAGCCAATCGGTTTTCTATTCAAAACCGTTCTTAAAGATCAAGTCATTGTCTTCATAAATAAACAGCACAAAACCATCATGGTCGGTTGAACGTAAGGACGTGCTGTTGTCATCCTGATTGTTGATATTGGCATCTGCCTGACCACGAACATATTGCATATCTATCAGGTTCATCAAACCAATGTCATTCATGATGGCATTGTCCAACACTTGGGCGCTGCCACGGAAAACAAAAGAATACTGTTGATCAGCTGTTAGAGTTTGAACGGCTTGAGTCAGTGGTGAATTAACAAACAGTGGTTCTTCCCACAACATGTTATCAGCTTCTAGTGCTTCACCGGTGATTTGGCCAATGACATCCACATAACCATCAGTAAACTGGAAGGCATTGAAATCACCGACCACATATAAACCCGTATCCGGATCCTCTGTCATGATATTGTCAATCATAACTGCCACGGAATTGGCTTGTTGCAAACGCTTACTGCGCACCCGTTCACCATCAACAGCATCATCAATACTACTTCTGGAGCGCATGTGCACCACTAATACATTCAACGGCAGCGTGCCTTGACTTAAAAGCGCTTCTGCTTCAAGGCGTAAGGGCGGTCTGTCATGCAGTAATGAACCATCAAAGCTGTTGATTTCGGCAGCGCCTAATTGGGTGACTTGCACATTGGACAAGGTGCCAGCCTGGTACAAATAGGCCACATCTATACCACCTTGGTCATTACCTTCAACCATGGTTGAAATGTAATTCGGCCCTCCATAATTGGCAATGGCAGAAGTCAAATCTTGCAACACTGAGTTGTTTTCAATTTCCTGCAAGGCAATGATGGTAGGGGCTTTCATGTCATCAACAAAATACCTTGCAAGCTTAGTCAAACGGTCAGCATATTCCAAGGGGTCAGCTACTTGCCCATCATCTTCTGGACCGGGATCATCAATGTCATTGAACAGCCTGAATAAATTAGCTGAACCAATGGTGACTTCATCCGGCATCGCGTCTCTGACTGCACCAGGAATGGTATTTTCATTGATCACATTGATGACAGAAGGCCAAATTTCATACTCACCGAAATCAAAACCAAACACACCGGTAATGGCGACTTCTGAACCAGCAGCATAACTGTTGGCCACTAAATCCAGTCCCAAAGCGTCCACATCCATTTCCAACAACTCTGGATTTCCATCAAATACTGGTAGGCCTGGCTCACCTGGATAATCAATGCCCGGCTCCCTGAAAGCTCGTGATGAACCCGCTTTGACTAACTGGTCGTCACTGTTGGCGCCAAAAAATGAAACGGAAGCAGAGCTGATAAATCCTTGTGGCATATCAAACCACATACCTTCCACACATTCATAACCCAATGCTTCATTGACACATGGGAATACAGTTGGGTCGGTTGGTGGGAAAGCATCATCCAATAATACAGCTGTAGGTAACGAGTTACCTGAGCTGTCAATATTCAATACATATGAGCCTGGGTTGGTAAATTCAGTCAAATCAAAATATTCAACAATTTCACCGGTCAAATCGACTTGGTCACCCACAGCAACAGTAGGTGCTGCGCCAGTGAATACAAAGATACCATTTGAAGTCAATACATCAGCATCAGCTCTGGCATCCGGCGTTTGCATAAAGAAACCGTTGCTGCTCAAAGCAGTCACAATATTGTCATTGGTAGATACGACAACGCCATCATATGGAGATGCTAATCCAGCACCTTGGATTTCGAAAATTTCGACTTCTGGATAACCTGCAATAAAAGTCAGAGAATAATTATCACCAGCGATTAAATCACCATTACCATCTAATTGATCCGGCGTATCATCCAAGTCAGTGATTTCAGCAGCAACCAGTTCCAAAGTACAGGTTTCACCGTTGGGTAAGTCTGTAGTGGGATCAAAAATGATTTGATTGACATTGTTGGCAGGCAAACCACTTATGGCAATGGTATTCAAACCACAAGTTAATGTCGCTGCAGCAACAGTGGCATCAATGTTTTCAGAAAAATTAACTTCAATGTTTGTATCTAAAGCAACTCCACCGACTCCATTGTTAGGAACAGTACTATCCACTCTTGGAGGTGTTGGCGTGCCGTCACAAGGAATGAATACGCCACCATTGATTTTGGTTCCTGGAGAAAATAAAGCACCGTTGCTGCCATTGGCTCCACTGTGTTCAACATAACTACCGCCAGTGATGTCAGGGTCCAATGTATATGATTGATTGGTTCCTGAGCTTCCATAAGCAAGATTAACTTGGTCGATCGCACCATCATTAATGATGATGCTGTCACCACCATTGTTTAATCCCAGCTGACCTTCTGAAGCCACAACCACTTGTGAACCACCAAAACTACCGGTAGGTGTACCACCACCAAAAACCACTATGGCTTTACAACCACCTAAGGTTGTTCCTGGCGCAAAAGTATGTCTTACTCCAAAACCGTCAGCAAGTGTCCATCCAGAGATGTCCACTGGATCAGGGGTATTGTTATAAATTTCAACAAACTCATCTTCAGAGGAATCTGAATTACCATCACCATTGGCATCACCATTGTTACTATCTGGATCGGCTTGGTATTCATTAACTATCAAATCAATAACTACTGCTGACTCCGTTGTAAACCCAAAAGAATAATCCACGGCCATATTATCAGCTGTACCATCCTGGTCAGTCACTTCCGCAGCCAATACATCAACCACACAACTGGCACCAAATGGTAAGTCAGCATCCGGGGTAAGAACCAATGACGTGCCTGAAAAGGGCAAACCGGTAAAAGTTTGGCTAGCTGCATCACAAGTCACTGTGACCGCATTGACTGTTGCATCAATAGCTTCATTAAAATTTATAGTAATATCAGCACCAACCAACACATCTGTGGCGGCATCAGCAGGAACTGTAGAGCTTACTTGTGGCGGGTTATCTACACCAGTAACATCACCTGAGACCTTGATATTATCAAATGCCACCTCTTCACTGCCCGAGTCCATGGCAACAGAGATAAACAAATTCATGGTAGCTCCTGTTTCAGGAACATTGAATGAAAATTCCTGCAAAGCTGTACCTAACCTAAAAGTTGGACCTTCAGATTGACCATCACAATCTGCGTCATATCCAATGGGTTCATTCGAAACTGGATTAGAATCACCTGAGCCTGGCTCATAATTAAAACACAGACCATCATTCAAACCACCTCCATCAATTTCATATTGAACTGTGATGTAATCGGCTGAATCATAATTACTGGCACCTAAGTCATTTTCATTACCCGCACCAAATAAACCACTGATTACCAAGTTCTCATAACCAGTAATGTCGATACCATTGATGGCTATGGTTTGCGGATTCAAGCCGTTACCTTGAGGGTCGTTCACATCCTCAGCAGCCCAAAAAAAAGTACCATCAAAACCTGTGTAGTCAGCAGTTACATTGCTGACTGGAGAGCCTACACTGTCATCTGTTCGGCCCCAGTGATCATTACCATTGCTTCCCGCAATGTCATTAAACTCAGATGTAGCTGTATACCGACCATCTCCAGTTCCAACATTCCCATCTGTTTCAAAAGATTCAACTAAAATATCAACGGCTTTCGCTGACTCTGATATGCCGATTGTCAATATCACGGCGCTAAGTAATGTTTTTAATTTCATATTAATTCTATGCCTATACCTCAATTATCAAACCACCAAATAACAAGCAAAAAATAACGTCAGTTAGTTAATCAACTGATATTAAAATTATTATGGGTTACACATACGCT
>JAUHXW010000183.1 GCA_030426705.1 Gammaproteobacteria bacterium | reverse complement strand
GAAAAAGTCAGTGTCCCAGAAGGAGATGTTCGAGTGACTGAAATCAACCATAAATTCCAATGCGATGTACAAACCGCATCGCATCAATGGATCGCTGACGAACCGACAAAAGTCGGCGGAGATGACAACGGCCCGGACCCTTACCAACACATACTGGCGGGCTTGGGAGCCTGCACGGTAATGACCATGCGCATGTACGCCAACATGAAAAAAATTCCCATGGAGAATGCAGTCGTTACTCTGACTCACAGTCGAGAACATGGCGAGGATTGCCAATCCTGTGATGAACAATACCCAAAAATTGACGTCATCAAAAGGACCATCAGTTTCGAAGGTGATTTAAGCCAGGAACAGATTGATAAACTCATGGTCATCGCTGATAAATGCCCGGTACACCGCACGCTGCACAACAAGATTGAGGTGAGGACAGAACAAAAAAAATAACAAACTATTATCTCTAGATTTTTGATTTATAAATCAATTGGCCTGCAGATGTTTTTTGCTCCCAATTTTAGTAGCTTTGGTAATTTTGTCTTTTTCATGAAATTGCCATCATTTGTTAAAAATATATCGTTTCCATAAAAGATATGACACCAAAGAGTATGAACATCGCAAAGTTTATTGAGGTATTTTCTTCCTTCCTTAGAACTCAATCCTCCATTTGGAATTCCACCTATTGTATTCCCAAAAAGAATGACCTCAATTTGATCTGAAAGATTTGTCATTATTTCATCTGAATAAATACAATTGTCCCAAAAAGTAACATCCCAAATACCCATTGGATCTAATCTTGGAAGCTTTGCAATATTAGCCTCATTTAAAAGTTATTCAAACTTATCATAACTGTTAGAATTAACACCCCATTTTTGCATTTCGGATGCTCCAATATTTACAACAAAGCATTCATACTTTGTATTCTTTATTATTGCTTCAACCTGATTACCAGCAATTGTTTTATTAACCAAGTCTATAATGCAGTTATGATCAAGAGTGATTTTCATTTTTAAGAATGCTTTTTTATTAAATTAAAGGTTACCGTCATTCCCGCGAAGGCGGGAATCTCCTCATGTCTTAAACATATCCATTTATCAGGAGACTGCCACTTGCACGGGAGCGACGTAGCTTTTTAAATTTGAAAATTTAGTTACCATCATAGGACATCAAGACTTTAAAGACTTATTCTTTAAACATAATTCAAAGAATCGACCCATATAAATCAATCCAATCTGGGTTATTTTCAGATATCAATCGATCCTTCCATTCCCGATTCCATTTTTTCAATTGTTTTTCCCTGATAATGGCTTCTTCTATCGAAACATGAACTTCAAAGAATACCAGTTTATCGGTATTGTATTTTTTTGAAAATCCTTCAACCAGCTTTTCTTTGTGCTGCCATACTCTACCCACTAGGTCGCTCGTAACGCCTATGTAAAGTACAGTGTTGTGGTTATTGGTAAGAATATAAACGAAGCCGTTTTTCATTTTTAAATTTTATCAGATCTGGATAGCGTAATGAGATTCCCGCCTGCGCGGGAATGACTATTTGGAGAAGTTTGTTATTTTTACCGAATAGTAATGTGCCTTCGCGGGAATGATCTTGTGGTGGCATCATCCTTTTCATTATTCCCAACTAATGGAGAATGACGTGAATTACTTTTAATTTAGATGCTTATTTCAATGCAGCTAATCTCGGTATTCAAACTCCATTCCCCAAAATTGCTGCACCGCCCGCGCTATAACACTTGGTGAGTAATGAGCTGCTCAGGCTCTGCCCAACGTACCTTACGGTTACTCAAAACCATCAATGAAAATCAAATCGACATTGGCTTCGAAAGCACCAATATCACGCAGCAGATTTTCAATGGCATAGCCGCGTTGATCGGTTGTTGTGGCGGTCAAGGCATCAGCTGCATCCAGAGCTTCACTGCCTATCAGCAAGGGATGGGTTAACACACATGTTCCATCTGCCAAAGGTGTGACACAACCATTGTCACCGACAGCAGCGACCGTGGTGGGTGTCAATTGCGTGTCCATACTAATCAAACAATTTTGATTGTCCTGATTGGACATGTTGTTACTGCCAGAAAAGACCGGCGCAGGAGAACCATTGGTCAAATAACAATCAGCAGCAGAGCTAAATTGTGCGCTGTTGCCTTTGAACAGGGTGTTGTTCACTGAAGTCGCATTACTTGAGCTCCTTATCGCTCCACCAAAACGCCCGCTGTTATTCACAAAGGTGGTGTTGTTAATGGCAGCCAGGACATCGTTGTTATTGATGGCACCACCATCACTGTCTGAGCTGTTGTTGGAAAAGGTACTGTTGCTGATTAAATTAATTACGCCATCAGTATAAATGGCACCACCAGTGGATACCGCATAATTATCAATAAAACTGGAGTTATTGATTGTCGTTATTGTACCCCTGTTATAAAAAGCACCACCTTCGCGATCTGCGGTTGTGTTATTGATAAACAAACTGTTATCAATCGAAGAAATGGTGGTCAGGAAATTGTTGTAAATGGCACCCGCATTTCTGCTGGCGTCATTGTCAGAGAATAGACTGTTACTGATGTGACTGATGATTCCATTGTTAAAAATAGCAGCACCTACCAAGGCTCGGTTGAAATTAAACACACTGTTTTCTACCGACAACTCTCCATCATTCCAAATCACCCCGCCAAAAAATCGATCAGCTACCGAGCTGCCATCAACGCAACCATAGCTAAATAAGGTATTTTCAATGGACAATACACCACTGTCTTCAATATAAAACAACCTGAATTCAGCGTCATCGGTGGTGCCATTGTTGTTACAAATCAGCTTATTGTCTCTTTGCAAAACATGGCCCATGCCGTTTAATGTGATGTTGGTATCGATAATAGGCAAGCCGACGTTGCCTTGGTTGGAATAATTTAATACAGCTGCTGCGCTCAAAGTGACATCTTGAGAGAGTTCAATGACATCAGCACCGCTTCCTGCCACGCATTCACCCGGCATGGCACCTGAGGCTGTGTCACTGTTGGCAGCGGTAACAGCTTCAACAACGCTGCAAATGCCATCGTCTGCTACAGTGCCATCTAAACCATCAACCACAATGGTGGCCGCCTGTACCTGACCGGCAACTACAGCCATCAAACCAAAAGCCACAAAACCAATATTTAGCTTAGACCCAAAACTTTTTTTCGTTTCCACAACAGCGTGTTTTCTCATCTTTCCCCCAGTAGCATTAAAAATTAAAATTATATAAAACCGTACAACAAACTTAAAGCAGAATTACTTACAGATTCTCTTGATGGAATCATAACAGTTTAAAACTGGTTAAACATTTGGAACTGATGTTGATTTAATTGAAAATACAAAAAATATTATCAAACCACTTTTCCGTCATTCCCGCGTCAAGGTGAATTGCGAAGCAAGAGAGGGTAGCCTGGGCTAGCGTGCCCAGCTGAAAGATAATGACTTGAATTACTTAATTTCATAATTTATCTCAAGGCAGCCAAGCGCTCTTTCAAAACCTCTAAGCCCAAATTAGCCGCACCGCCCAATGAAACACGGTCTTCAATTGATTGTTCGGCAGTGATTTGTAGCTTGTCATCATGTTTGGAGTCCAAGTAGGCTTCGCGGAAAGATTGGCCTTGTTTGACTTTGTGTAAAGCCTGATCCGTGGCCATCATTTCGGGTGTGATGGCAGCTTGCATATTGGCTTTATTGAATTGCAAGGCCTCAAGCAAACCTGGCAATAAAGCGAAAGTTTTTTGCGTCATATCCATGCCTTTAATCAATGGTTCTTTGCTGAGTTGCAAATCCCTTTGATAGCCGCTGGGTAATGACAGCAAGGATTGTATCTGTTGAACAGCACCTTCCACCAACGATAAGCCAGCACGCATCAACTCGACCACATCCGGGTTGTTTTTATTGGGCATGATAGAAGAGCCAGTGGTGTGGCTTGAAGCCAAACCGATAAAATTAAATTCCTGAGTCATAAACAAGCTCAAATCCCAGGAAAAACGCCTGACATCTGACATCAAATAGGATAAGGCATGTAAACACATCAACTCATATTTTCCCCGTGAGTTTTGCGCACTGACTGGGTTAACCTGCACCCTGGAAAAACCCACGGTCTCGGCTGCCAATTCTCTGGCCAGTGGCAAAGGCACACCAAATCCTGCAGCTGTTCCTAAAGGTGATGCATCCAACAGTTTCATCAAATGATTCAAATGTTCCAGATCATCCAACAAGCTTTCGGCAAATCCCAATAACCACACCGCCACAGTGGTCGGCATGGCTCTTTGCAGGTGTGTATATCCTGGCATCAAGGTGTTTTTATGCCGCTCTGCCATCGGCATTAAGGCCTCAATCACGACAACCACCTGGTTTTTCAATTGCCCGAGTTGGTCTTTGATAAACAAGCGGGTACAGGTTAACACCTGATCATTTCTGGAACGTCCGGTATGGGCTTTTTTTCCTAACGCACCCAGTTGTTCGGTCAAATAAAACTCAATGGCGGAATGTCCATCTTCAAAGCGATGGTCCAAAACAAATTCATTGGCAACAAAAGCTTTTTTAAGTGAATCCAATGCCTCTTTAAACTGTATTAATTGTTCTTGTGTGATGATTTCAATTTCAGCCAAGCCCACCAGATGCGCCCAGGTGCCTTGTATGTCATACAGAAACAATGCCTGATCCAGTTCGACATCATCACCCGCCAGATAGGCCATCACTTCATCACTCATGGACAGTTGATCATTGCTCCATAAAACGGCGTTTTTGTTGTTAGATTTCATTGAATATACCCTCAAATGGTTGTGTATTGAATGGTGCTGAACAGGCCAGGTTCATATTTTGCACCGCTTGGGTGGCCGCTCCTTTCAACAAATTATCCAAACAGACAGTCAACACAAAATGGCCTGACTCAGTTTCGGAACTGGCAAAACCACCAATCACGACAAGATGCTTTTTTGACACTTGTTGAATTTCAGCGGCTTGCTTTTGAATCTGCATCAAAGGCTGGTCTTGATAAAAATGTTCATAAAGATTTTGGATTTCTTCCGCCTTCATGTTCAGGCTCAATTGCCCCGATAGGGTCAAATGTATGCCTCTGAAATGTGCCGCCACATGTGGCATAAAACGGATGGTTTGTTGTAAAACATGACTCACTTCTTTTTCATGGGTGTGACCGGTGGGTTTATAGGCCAACAAATTATCAGCCAAACGTTCCGCATTGTTTTTATCTGATGGCGTGGTTCCCGCTCCACTGAAACCGGAGACCCCAAAAGCTGTCGGCACATCGGTTGAATGTAAATAAGGCAACAAAGGTCGCAGGCCCAGTTGCACACCAGTGGCATAGCAACCTGGATTGGCAATCAATCGACTGTTTTTAAGTGCCTGATGATTGGTTTCAGGTTGACCATAGGTCCATTGTTCATCAAAACGATGGTCCGCACTCAGGTCAATAATCACTGTCTGCTCAGCCATTTGCAGCCACAAACTGGCATGTTGTTTGGCGATGCCATCAGGCAAAGCCAAAAACAACACATCCAAAGCCATTGTAGGCAATTGCTCAAAATCACCCGATTGAAAAGTCAGTTTTTTATCAGAAAAACCTTTCACTAATTCTGATACTTTTTGGCCGGCATTTGACCTGGAATAGGCCGCCACCAGTTCGACTTTGGGGTGTTGATCCAACAGTTGAATCAATTCCATGCCCACATAGCCTCTGGCACCCAAAATAGCGGCTTTAATGGGTTTAATTTCACCCATGTTGCACCTCCAAAATTTTATCCGTGCTTGTGTCCCAGCCGCTGTCGACCGAAAACGCCTGTTGTAAACAGCACAAGGATTCTGCAGCAGATAACCCGTAGGAAAAGCCCACCCAATCTCCCTGGGAAGATTTGATGGTGGTATCGGCTTGTTTGAAATACCAGCCATTGATTTCATTATGGATTCGAGAGCGCCAATACAATTGTGGGTGATTGTGTTTGATTTGCTGCCACAAACTGGCTGCCAAACCTTCGCCCTGTGCCGCTTTGGTCACCGCAAACTTATGCAAATAAGCATGTCCATCAGTCCCTTCAGTAACCAGCGCTGCAGCCCTTTGTGATTCTGCCAAATAGATTTTTTTGATTTTCAGTTGTTGTAAAAATTGTGACTTGAAACAGTGACCAAAAGCATTTTCAAACACAGCCAAAAGCTTGGACTCTAACTCAGCTGTCAACTGGTCGTATTCGGCTATTTGCTCACCCATATTGATGAATGTG
>JAUHXW010000182.1 GCA_030426705.1 Gammaproteobacteria bacterium | reverse complement strand
ATGCCAGCGCGCGGGCGAACTGTTGTTTGCTCCGGTTTCCTGGGGAATGCAAGCAGGCGAATTAGCGGTCATTGCTGGTCCCAATGGTTCAGGCAAAACCACATTACTCAAAGCTTTATCAGGCCTGAGTTTATTAACCAAAGGCAACAGAATTTATAAAGACTCCACTGAGCTTGATGTTTGGTTGCAGGACAGCCACTACTTGGGTCATAAACTAGGCAACAAGGGTAATTTAACCTGCCTGGAAAATTTACAATTTGTCGCGCAAATTAACGAAATTCAGGTGAATGAATCACATTTGTCAGATATTTTGGAAAAAGCAGGCCTGGCTGGATATGAATACCAACACGCCAATGATTTGTCTGCAGGTCAAAAGAAACGTTTGGCTCTGAGCCGTTTGCTATTACTCAACAAAGTTTACTGGTTACTTGATGAGCCATTTGTTAATCTGGATTATGCTGGCTGTGACTGGTTATACAGCATCATTGAAGATCATGTTGCATCTGGTGGGTCAATCATCTTAACCGCCCACGACCAAAAGAAAATTCATGAATTGGCTCACCATCACATCACCCTTGAATTTCCTGATGAGGTGTTTGAATCATGAGATTTGGGGCTTTGGTTAAAAGAGATGT
Source organism: Gammaproteobacteria bacterium (assembly GCA_030426705.1). Lineage (GTDB taxonomy): Bacteria > Pseudomonadota > Gammaproteobacteria > Xanthomonadales > Marinicellaceae > Marinicella. The sequence continues at coordinate 5,649 of JAUHXW010000182.1, read as the reverse complement.
TTTGGTCTCATGGCGCAAAAAATCGAATATTTACCAACCGCTGGTGTTTCAGCTTTTGATTGTCACCATGTTCCCATTGGGCTTGGGCGCTGGCGCACAGACACTGGCTAAAATTGCTCCTGCGGTGGTTTGGATACTGGCCCTTTTAAGCACCTTAATCACGCTGGAAAACATTTTTAAAGACGACTATGAAGACGGTAGTATGGATGTGTACGTGCTTTCAGGCATGAGTTTACCTCTGGCTGCTCTGAGTAAAGCCACTGCCCATTGGTTAACCACGGGTATTCCAGTGATTTTATTTGCGCCGGTCATCGGAGTTTTGATGCATCTACCTGAGCAATCCTATGGTGTTTTGCTGTTGTCTTTATTATTAGCAACCCCCATATTCAGTCTTTTAGGCACGGTAGGTTCTGCCTTGATTGTGAACATCAAGAACGGTGGCATGTTACTCAGTGTATTAATCATGCCTCTACTCTCACCTGTGCTGATATTTGGCGCTGGAGCCGTACTGGAAACTACCTTGGGTAACTCTGCATTGGGACATTTATTGCTGTTATTGGGTTGTACTATTTTAACTTTGACTTTAGCACCCATAGCTGCAGCTGCTGCCATTAAAGTCAATTTGGAGTGATTGAATGAATCGTTTGTTAAAGTTTTATCATGAGTTGGGCTCGCCACCCAGTTTTTACCGAATCACCAGTCATTGGCTCAAACCCATGTTGATTCTGGCCATTGTGTTCACTGTGTATGGCCTGATTGATGGCTTGTTTTTTGCACCTGAAGATTATCAGCAAGGTGATTCTTACCGCATTATTTTTGTGCATGTGCCTGCTGCCTGGATGAGTATGTTTATCTATGCCATTGTCGGTGTGTCCGGTATAATGGCTTTTGTCTGGCGCATGAAAGTGGCTGAGGCTGTGATGATGGCCAGTGCCCCGATTGGTGCTATTTTCACGGCCATTACACTGTTGACTGGTATGCTTTGGGGTAAACCTATGTGGGGAACTTATTGGGACTGGGATGCCCGCATGACTTCTGAACTGATTTTATTGTTTTTATATATTGGGGTATTGGGTATATACAGCGCTTATGATGAAGATCCCAGAAAAGCAGCCCGATTAGCTGCTTTGGTAGCCATTATAGGTTTGATTAATTTACCCATCATTCGTTATTCGGTTTATTGGTGGACCAGCATCCATCAAGGCTCATCGGTTTCATTAATGGGAGAATCAGGCATCAAGGACTGGGATATGCTCAGACCTTTACTGGTTATGGCTTTAGCCACCAAGTTTTATTACATTTATTCCATGCTCAATAGAGCGCAAACGCACCTGCTCAAAACCGAGCAAAATAAAAACTGGGTTAAAAAAGCACTGATTGAAGTTAAGACTGATGTTCAACCAGGAGCAGGCTCATGATGGAACTGTTCGATATGGGCAAATACAATTTTTATGTTTGGGGTTCTGTTGCTGTTTTTTTTATTGCGATGCTAGCTGATTACATCAGTGTCAGTCGTAAACACAAACAAATCAAACGCCTGATAAAAGCCAAAGGCAAAAGACAAAGAAATCAATCTGCAAACAGGAGAAATAATCGTGACACCAACCCGTAAGAAAAGACTGATATTGGTCATGATGGTTGCTGTGGGTGTGGCTATTGCAACTGCCATTTTTTTGACCGCCGTGCGAGAAAATATCAATTATTTCAAAACCCCCACAGAAGTGGCCACAGGGCAATACAACAGCAACAGCACCATTCGTCTTGGCGGTATGGTTAAAGATGGCAGCGTGCAGCGCGTCACCGACAGTTTAAAAGTGCGATTTGCAGTCACTGATTTTGAACAAGACGTGTTGGTGGAGTATGAAGGCATATTGCCAGATTTATTCAGAGAAGGCCAAGGTGTGGTCACCATTGGTAAAATGGGCCAGGAAGATGTCTTTATCGCCGAAGAAGTGTTGGCTAAACATGATGAAAACTACATGCCACCCGAAGCCGCGGACGCATTGCACCAGGCCAAGAACAAGGGAGATTTTGAATAAATGCTCGCATCTGTTGGACAATTTTTACTGATTCTGTCACTGGTCACAGCAACTGTTCTGACCATTTTGCCCATAACTGGCTATTTTAAAAACCATGAGGCACTGATGCGCACTGGCAGACCGCTAGCCTATCTGCTGTTTGTACTGACCTTGGCAACGTTTTTGATTTTGGTGTTCTTGTTTGTGATGCAAGATTTTTCTGTCACCTATGTTTGGCAACATTCCAGTTTAACCCTGCCCTTGCGCTATAGAATCACAGCCACCTGGGGCGCACATGAAGGTTCGGTTTTGATGTGGGTTACCGTGCAAGCCTTGTGGATTGCTGCTGTGGCACGCTACAGTAAATCTCTTAGCTTGAGTCAAATTTCCAGAGTACTTTCTGTGCTTGGCATCATCGCTACTGGCTTTTTGGCTTTTGTGTTGTTTGCATCCAACCCGTTTGAAATCACCAATCCTGCGCCTATGGATGGTCGTGACTTGAACCCTTTGTTACAAGACTTCGGCATGATTATTCATCCGCCCTTGTTGTATTTTGGCTATGTGGGCTTATCAGTGGCTTTTGCCTTGTCAGTGGCAGCTTTGATTGGTGGTCAAATTGATGAGAAATGGATCCGCTGGTCAAGGCGCTGGACCAATCTGGCCTGGGCTTTTTTAACCATTGGCATCATCCTGGGAAGCTGGTGGGCATATTATGAGCTCGGCTGGGGCGGCTGGTGGTTTTGGGATCCAGTAGAAAACGCTTCATTCCTGCCCTGGTTGGCAGGCACTGCCCTGATTCATGTACAAGCTGTCAGCGAACGTAAAAATGCTTTTAGGGGCTGGACAGTTTTGCTAGCCATCATTGCTTTCAGTCTTTGTGTCCTTGGCACCTTTCTGGTACGTTCTGGCAGTATCACTTCAGTCCATTCATTTGCTGCTGATCCTTTCCGCGGGATTTTCATATTGGTGTTACTCGGCCTATATGCAGGTGGCGCACTTACTTTATATGCGCTGCGTGTCAATCAATTAAAATCAACTGATGCCATCAATTTAAATTCAAAAGAAACTTTGTTACTGGCTAACTCATTGATATTTATTACAGCCACTTTCACCATTTTAATAGGCACCTTATTCCCCATGATTTTTGAAGCTTTGGGTAAAAAGATTTCTGTGGGAGCGCCTTATTTTGGATTGATGTTTTTCCTGATCATGATTCCTATGGCAGTGTTGTTACCCCTGGGAGTACAACTCAAATGGCATAAAGACAGCATGATGCCAGCCATTAAGGCTTTGATTCCCCATTTTGGCATTGCTGCGGTGTTAACCATTGGTGCTTACTTTTTGTTTGATGGATTGAATCTTCGTGCCACAGCGGGTGTATTTGGCGGATTTTGGATTGCTTCCACCACCGTTGCACAATTAATCCAATTCCCCGGCAAGATGAATGCCAGTTTTGTTGGTATGTCGGTGGCGCATTTAGGCGTGGCGGTATTCCTTTTCAGCATGTCGATGACTGAGCACAAAGACGTGGAAAAGGACATCCTGATGAAACCAGGACAAACCTCCCAAGTGGCTGGTTACGATTTTAATTTCAAAGGTGTTTCTGTGGTCGAAATAGAAAATTACCGGGCACAACAAGGCACAATTCTGGTCAGTAAAAACGGAGCAAAGGTGGTCGAGTTACACCCACAAAAAAGATTTTACCCCAAACAGCAACAACCGATGACTGAAGCAGATATTTATCCGGGATTGACCAAGGACATTTATGTTTCACTCGGAGAACAAATCAACGAGCAAGGTGATTGGGCAGTCCGCATTTACATCAAGCCCTTCATTCGCTGGATGTGGTTTGGCGGCCTGATGATGCTGGCTGGTGCTGTGATTGCCTTATTCAGCCAACGCAGTAAACGCCTTGAACAACGGCAAGTTGATGAAGTGATGAAAAACAGGTTGGAGTTGTCATGAAAAAACTTTTGATTGCCATCATTCCTCTGGGTGTGTTTATTGGCCTGATTGTTTTGCTGGCTATAAACATGAGTACGCATACAGAAGAACTGCCCTCGCCTTTGATTGGTAAACCAGTGCCGGCTTTTGAGCACCCAACACTTTATAGCAATAAAAACCTGTCCCAGGACGACTTTAAAGGCCAGCCATGGCTGCTTAATGTCTTTGGCAGCTGGTGTCCAAGTTGCCAGGTTGAGCACCCCTTGGTCACACAATTGGCACTAACCACCGATGTCAAAGTGGTTGGTTTAAACTGGAAAGATGAACCGGAAAATGCCACACAATGGCTACAGCGCTGGGGCAATCCTTACGATGAAATTCTGGTTGATTACGAGGGTGACACTGCCATCAATCTGGGAGTTTATGGCGCCCCGGAAACATTTTTGATTGATGCCAAGGGCACCATCGTTCACAAAATAACCGGTGTACTGACACCAGAAATAATTGAACAAGAACTGTTACCCCTGATTGAAAAAATAGTACCATGAAACAGATCATCATATTATTATCACTATTATTCAGTGGCCACACCCTGGCCATTGAGGTTTATGATTTTAAAACAGCCGAACAGGAAGCCTTGTATCAAAAACTAACCAAGGAACTGCGTTGTTTGGTGTGCCAAAATCAAAACCTGGCCGATTCTGATGCCGGTTTGGCCAAAGATTTGAAAGACCAGGTGGCCAAATTTGTGACGGCTGGCCAAGACGAAGAAACCATCAAGGCTTATATGATTGAACGCTATGGAGATTTTGTTAATTATGAGCCACCACTGAATGCCAGCACTTTGTTCCTGTGGTTTTCACCGTTGTTGGTTTTTATTGTCGGCGGCGTGATTTTGTTTTTCAATATCAGGAAAAAGCAACATGAGTGAATTATTGATTTATCTTGGTATATCGGCCTCCTCTGTGTTGATGTTTGCTTTTTGGTACAGCAAGCAAGGCAAATCAACTGAGAGGAAGTGGTTGATGTCGCAATTAGCCAAGGCCGATGAAAACACACATCAACCCTACCTTGATTCATTGAAAAAACTGGATCAACAACCATCCAACACAGTCAGAATGAGTTTTTTGGCGGCATTATTGATTATCCCAACCACTTATTTGATTGATTATCTGTGGTTTCATGAAATACCCATTGAAGACAGAATAACAATCGCTGAAGCCCAAGCTCAGAATGAAGACATTCCTGATCTTGCTACAGCCATCAAACAATTGGAGCAAAAGCTGTCTGAAAATCCCGATGATCTTCAAGGACAAATGCTTTATGGACAAACCATGATGTCAATTCGAGATTATGGCAAAGCTGTTCAGGCTTACCAAAAAGCCAATGAAATTGAGCCCAATAACGCCAATATATTGACTGAACTGGCTGAAGCCATCGCTTTCAGAAATAACACAGGCAGCTTTTTAGGCGAACCTGAACAATACCTGACTCAAGCCATTAAAATTGATCCCAATAATCAAAAAGCCATGTGGTTACAAGGCATTGTGTACTATGAAAATAAACAATACCACGAAGCAGAAGCCATCTGGACTGACTTGTTGACCTTGGTTGAAAACCCCAACATCAAAACCACCATCACCAAACAAATCAATCAGGCACGAAGTGCCTTGAACAAGCCTCCAGC
>JAUHXW010000181.1 GCA_030426705.1 Gammaproteobacteria bacterium | reverse complement strand
CGCACTTTAACGGTTAAGTGTTTTTTGACCGATCCTGATAAAGGCCAGGATGGACTTTTTCAGGGGCGACTGATTAACCTGATCAAGAATTGGAGTATAAGTCCCAAGTTAACTCAAACTAAACTTTTTCATTCAATTGAAACTTGAAATTAGTTGACAATTTTTAACACTTTTACGACATGGCTGAAAAAATCTTTTTTCAATAAATTAGTTTTACAATTTACTTGTACGATATATTATTTTATATTCCATTTTATCGGCAATTATGTTTTATTAGTAATAACATTTTATTTATGATTTATATTACATTTTATATTTAAAGACTGATATACTGATTAAAAAATAATATTAAATGACGATGGGGGTTGTCAGATGGATTTACTAGTTTCTTGTACCTTAAAAGGTCGTGATTTGGCAGTTGTCAAATCTATCATAAACATCAATAACATTTACGGTGACTTAAACCTTACTTATGTTAAAGATGTCCAATCAAGCCAGGTCCTGTTTGCAAAAAAATCATATCAAGGTGAAGAAGTTTACTATGCTGAAGATCGGACTACCCGGAAACAGTACAAAATCAAGCCAAATCTAAATCCTAAAACAGTGAGGGCTATGTTTGAATTTCTGGGAAATTCAATGAAAGTAAGCTCACTTCAAAACAATACATATGTTGTTGAAACCACTAGCATCCATCAGTTTATTTTACGTCAATCCAAAAAAGTTAATGATCAACTAATATTGTTAACACACCCTGATTTTTCTTTGGTTATCGACCATCAAAAACAGCAAGCTTATTCAAATGTTGAGTTAACAGATGAACGCATTAAGTCGATCGCCAATAAAAACTTTTCTGATTTTAAATTTGAATACATTGATGAAAAAAATAACCAAAATTTCAGCTTTGAAATGAGTTTGTCTACCTTTAAATGGAATTTGGGCTATTTTCAGGAAAATAAACTCGTCATCAATGAATACAAAGAGAATAAAAAAATATTCAAATTATTATCCTGGCCAAATTTTGGAAGGTTTAAATTTGATCAGGAGTTCATAAAAATATGCTCACTGTTAAACCGCAATCCTACCAACTATGAGCATTTAATTAACTTAACTGGTTATCAGGAAAGTACCATCAACAAATTTCTCAATGCAACAATGATGGCCGGCTTTATTAATGTCGAACTAGCTGAACGAACAGTACATGTAACATCTAATAAAAAAAACACCCATTTTTTACAAAGCCTAAAAAAGTTTTTCGGTTTCAGTTAACAATTAAAAAAATAACAAAATAATAAATGCATAAAAAAGTAGCTTTCATAGGTTCAGTTGGTTCTGGAAAAACCACCATCGTAGAAAACTTGAGCAATATAGATCCATTGAATACGGATGTAGAAGCATCTGAAGACATTGGTAAAGAAATGACCACAGTGGGTATCGATTATGGACACATTATTTTGAACGATGAAATAAGTTTAGGACTGTATGGTGTACCTGGTCAAAGGAAGTTTTCTATGGTGTGGAATTTTGTAAAGACTGGGCTTTGGGCAGTGGTGATTTTAGTCAAAAACAATGATGCGGAATCGATAGATGAATTAGAACACCTGATTAACTATTTTGAAATCAAAAACGGCATTCCATGTGTCGTTGCAGTCACCCACAGTGACGCTACTTCTGCAGATTCTACCATCCAACAAATTGAACAAAAACTAAAGGTTATCGGTGTGAACCTGCCTGTTTATACCATTGACCCTCGTAAAACTGAGAGCTCCATGCTGATAATGCACACCCTGATAGCACTTGATGAGACCCAACAATGAACCAAAAGAGTAAATATTAATGACTACAAGTTTTAAAAACATATTCAAAAACATGGATTTTAAACTCCAAAATATTAAGGCTTTGAATCTCACCACTGCCGATGGATTCACTTTATTTTCTGAATTCAGCGAGGGATTTAATTTTGAACCCAATAAATTATCAGCAGTAACCAGTTCAATCACAGCATTAAGTCAAGCTGCAGCCAAACAAATCATCAAATCCGGATTTAAGTCAACTTGTATTGAAACTGAAAGTGGCGTCATTTTTATGGTGCACACCAGATATCAAAACAAAAATTGCATACTGAGTTTAATCAGTGGAGATGATCCTAATCTCGGGCAAATCAGGTATTTCCTGTTCAATTTAGCGGAATATTTAAAAACAGCAACGCTGTCGGCTGAATAACGACGGCATTTTATAACCAAACTATGAGGAAATAAATTATGGCAGATATAAAAACAAGTTTAGCAGAACTGCTTACAATTGACGGGGCAAAATGTACCTCGCTGGTTGACAGCTCATCAGGCATGGTGCTCGGCCAGGATGGTTCAGGTATTGATATGGAACTGGCAGCGGCAGGCAATTCTGAAGTCGTTAAATCAAAAATGAAAACAATGAAGAGTTTGGGCTTGAAAGTCAATATCGAGGACATCCTGATTACTCTGGATGACCAGTACCACATCATTCGTCCAATGGCGAAACAAAAAGGCTTATTTATTTATCTTGTTTTGGATAAAGAAAAATCCAATTTGGCATTGGCAAGAAGAAAAGTACAAAACGTCGAAAATGAGATGACTGTATAATCAAAAAGCTCCCTTCTTTTATTCTTATGACCAAAGAAGGGAAGTTTTATTCATTTCTTTTTCGCTTTTCTGAACGCATCAGCAAAGCCTAGTCTGACTGCTTGAAATCATTGGACAGTACTCTTTATTATTCGAACCGCTTGGTATTCAAAAGTCTTACTTTTTACAACAAAAAATATCCAACTCAAGCGTAAATAGTAACTGAATTCAAATGAAATTCAGCGACAAATGCCCCTAGTCATTTATTCCTTCAACTTCCAAAACACCTCTGTGCTTAAACAATCCACCGTACTGAGCCAATAAACCAGGTTGCGCATTGGCATTAAAGTATTTCTGCACCGCGAAGCCAACCACAGGTAAACCCTTGTAAATATGACCATTTGATGAGTTCAATCTATTATCTTCATCATCAAAAGTTATCCGCCCCCATCCTGATTCAGTCGCATGTGCAACTACGACGGATTCAATAGCGACCCTATCTGAAACGCCCAAAACTTTACTGGAACCGCTTGTATCGGCATAAGGTAAGTAATACTCAAGAACATTACTTGTCTTGCACAAGGCTGGATTGGGTTCAGGAGGACATGCAATTGGGCAGGTTACCGGAAAAACTGTCTGTTCTTCTCTATCCCAAACTGATGAAATAAATTCATCACATGAATTCATACCATTCCACTCAGAGGAAAAAGGTAACCTGTCTTCCTGAGGTAAATCAAAATTGGTGTGGAAGTATTTGGTCGGCATGGTTAGCACCCATTCAGTTTGCGCATTGATAGGTGTATCCAACACATATTCATTGAAGATTTCAGATTGCATCAACACCGCAGATACCGCTTTAAACCCGCTGTCCCAGTTTGATACCACAACATCACCATTGGGCATGATAATCTTGGATTCAAGCATTGAGTAACTTAAATCTGGCTCTGGGCTTTCTGGCGCAGTATGAACAATCTCCTCGCCCCAAAAGTTTTCCAGTGCAATGGCATCATAAGAAAAGGACACACCATCACTGACATCAATCAAGCTGGCTGATCCCAACAACCCTCCTGTTGGTTCTGATATTTCATTTGTATAGGCAAACTGGTCATTGTCCCACGCAGCTTCCAAGTTATTACAGGCAGTGGGTACTCCAGTGACAGTATGATCGGTAAAAGCATAGGTAGCGCTTCCGGCTGATGCCTTGCCCATTTCCAAAACCACAAAATGACCTTCTCTCAAACGGGACATATCCTTATTATGGTCACCATTGATATTATCAGGCAAAAATTCCTGTCCAGACTTGTTTAAATGTGGTGCGCATGTAGTATCAGTGGTCAAATGTGAAATACTTGCTTCCCCGACATGACCCTCATGTTCTGAATTCACAGAAACCAATACACCCGTCCAGACATCATAAGGACTGAGATAAACATTAAATGTCAGCGCATTCTCTCCATTACTGGCTTCATAGAAATTTATTTTGATGGCTTTGGTGTGCTCAGTGGTATTGACCACCGAATAAATGGTCTCCAAGCCATTATTCACCGTGTAATACGGGTAAATCAGCACTTGGCCCATATGATTCTGAGTCACATGTACTGCTTGTAATTCACCGACCAAAAATAAAACCCCAATCAGGGCAATCCATTGTTTTTTCATTTTTAAACTACTCCGTACTGCATGTGCACTATATCACTAAAATATTTTCTTTTTTAGAACTTCACAAAACTTTTACAAAAAGATGGTTTATTGTTTCTAAGCCCACATCAATGCACCTTTGAGGGCTGAATTTAGACGGTTTCCAATCTTGATACCAGCTCGACTAACTATGAAAGATTGAAAACCTTCTTTAATCTTCAATCTCCACCTTTCCTTTCAGCGCGAAAAGACTGCCGTACTGAGCCAAAAGGCCTTCTTGAGCGCCAGCGTTATAGAACTTTTGCACACCAAATCCAATAACTGGCAACCCTTGAAAACCTACTCCTGAATCCGGAGATAAAGGCAAATTGGGGCGATCAAATTGAATCAATGCCCATCCAGATTCTGTTGCATGCAGAACAGATAGACTTCTAAAAGTTACTTGCGTGTCACCCTCTAAGATACCAGCTGCTGAATCATCAGCACCCGGAAGGAGAAATCGGATCATATTACTGGCAAAACACAGGGTTGGCCCAACTGTCGGTGGAGTAGTAACAGTTCCACCCTGCGGTACTATAAATTGTGCCTCTCTGTCATAAATTTCAATTTCAAATCCATCACAAGATGTTTCACCATTCCACTGGCTTCGGAACGGACTGGTATCAGCGCCATTTAGGTTGGTATGAAAGTATTTTGTGGGCATGGTGATGACCCATTCTGATTTGCCGTTTACGACTGAATCAAGCATATAATCACCCCACACCTCACTTTGCATCAATACCGCTGAAACGGCTTCATATCCATGATTCCACTGTGAAACCGCTAGTTCTCCGTTATCAAGCAAAATCCTGGACTCGGGGTGCGCATCCCTGAAATCAGGACGATGATCTTGCGGGTGGGTATGCATAACATCATCTTCACCCCAAAAATTTTCCAAAGCAACTGCATCATAAGTAAAAGACACACCATCACCCACATCAACAATATGAGCACCACCGATTAAACCTCCAGAAGGAGGAAAAACAGTCGTGTTTAAATCCCATGGTTCACCCGGTTCAACTTCCCAGGCTGCTTCCAAACCTGCACAATTTTCTGGAACTCCACTGTTGCCATGGTCGGCATATTCTTCTGCAAAACCACTTAATACGCCCATCTCTGACACCACAAAATAACCGGCCCTTAAACGCTGCAGGTCAGTCCAGGAATCTTCTTCAATGTCATTAGGTAAAAACTCTTGTCCATTCTTCACTAAAAAGGGTGCACAGGATTGATCCGTTGTCAGATGCAAGGTACTGTTTTCACCTATATGATCCTCATGCTCAGAAACTACCGGAACTAAAGCACCAGTCCAGACATCATGGGCACTTAAATAAACATTGAACGACATCACATCACGGCCATTGTCAGCCTCATAAAAATTAATTTTTATGGCTTTGGGTTCCGCTGTGGTATTAATGATTGAATATATAGTATTCAGGTTATTGTTTACGGTGTAGTAAGGGAATATTAATACTTCTCCTGAACCGTTGTTAGATAATTGAACAGCTTGTGCTTGCGTCAAGTTTATTAAAACAAATAATATTATTGTGATTCCTTTTTTTAACATGGCGATTAAACTTCTTACTTGATGCTATTTAGAAATTAGAATGCATCTTACCATCGACCTGTAAAGAAAAGGTTAACACCATTGATCATCTTTGTACTGTAGAAAATTTAAGCTACTTTTTACTTTTCGCCTTGCTAAATGCATCCGCCAAAGCGCCGGCAAAAGCACCTTGTGGGGCTTTTTGGTGTGGTTTTCTGGGTTTGTTTTGATGATTATTGGGTTTAGGCTTGCCTGTTTTTTTGTTTTGGCTACCATCACCAGACTTGGCACTGAGTGAAATACGTTTGCGCTGTACATCAACATCCAGAACCCGGACTTTTATCACTTGTCCGGCTTTGACCACATCGGCGGGGTCTTTGACGTATTGATCAGCCAGTTCAGAGATGTGCACCAAACCATCCTGATGCACCCCAATGTCAACAAAAGCGCCAAACGCCGTGACGTTGG
>JAUHXW010000180.1 GCA_030426705.1 Gammaproteobacteria bacterium | reverse complement strand
CCAGATTTACAAAGCGTTGAACTGGTACAGGAAATGGGGCAATACGGTAATAATTGCCGCGGTAATTGGGGTTATTCAAGCCATGGCCTGTGGGTCAGAAACGGTTGTCATGCACAATTCAGGGTGATTGAATACCAACAACAAAGCAACCCCGGTTATGGCAACAACCCACCAGGTAACCGAGGTTATGAAGTCATTTGTGAGTCAAACTATGGTCAGGTCAGAACTTGTCAGGCCGACACTTCAGGACGGGTTGAGTTTGTGCAAAACCTCTCAACCACCAGCTGTGATCAGCGCTGGGGCTATGATGCCAACGGCATTTGGGTCAAAGATGGCTGTCGTGCCCGTTTTATGACCTATCCATCAGGATCTGGCTATGGCCATAACCAACCACCGGTTCGTGAACAGTTCAGACTTAAATGTAAATCGCGCAGGAACAAATTAAAAATTTGCGATACCAAAGGGCCATTCAGGGATGTTGAATTCAAACGTGAAATCAGTGCTGGCAAATACCCATGTGAAGGTAACTGGGGCGTGAACCAGAACGGTGAACTCTTTGTCACCAACAACTGTTACGCTGAATTTATTATTTATAAATAACTAATATGAATCAACAGAACAAAAGCCCATTGCATCAAATGGGCTTTTTTATTGCCGTTCTACACCCAGATTTTTGAGCGCTTTTTTCAACAGAAGAACACTGGCAACATAATTGAATCTTTCATTACTGACATGTGAAAATTGTAAATTCATCAATTCCTTTAATCTTGGATGATTTCTAAGCTTCTTAACAACAGCGAGCACCTCAGTTTTGGGGATATTTAATTCACACACATCAACAAATCCAATGATGTTTCCCACCTCATCGTGTTTATCACTGCATCCTGTTCTGAGTTGAGCTTGTATAGATAACGGAATTAAACTTCTTACCAATATTCTATATTTTGAATCTCTGAGGTTCTCATAAGATCCTTCATTAGATGAATTGTAAGCATAATACTGTGTCAGACCACCATTAACAGCCTCGGAGGGAAGCAAGCCTACGTGACCTGATGACACAATTTGGTTCCATGTGGCATTATTAGGCGCAATATACGAAATTTCAGTGGCCCGATAGATTGCTATTAAAGTTTCAAAAGAATCACTTTCTGGCAAAGTAAGTAATTTATCAGCTGCAACGAGATTATCAAACACGGTTTTATAATAATTTTGCATCGCTTCAGCACTTTTTAAATCGTCCGATAACTCTGTGATTAAACTGGCAACATAATCTTCACCCAATGCTTTATCATTTTGCGCTTCGTTCCAGTTCGCCACCTGAATACCAATAAACACACCAACCACCACAATGACGAAATCTAAAAATACAGCAAACCAGTTTTGGTTGCGGACGTGTTGGGTCATTCGGCGTAGCAGCATTATTTCACTCCTTTTAAATATTCAATGATCATGCTTGTCCTTTGATCAAATAATTCTGTGCTGACAAGTTTTAAATCCAAATTGGACAATTGACGAGTTAGGTCTTTTTTAACCTCTAACGATAAAATATTTTGAACCGCTACTTCAATTTGTTTGCTGCTTAATTCAGGTGAGCAGCTTTTAGGCAATTCGACGTAGTGTAATCCCTGCGGATCAGTATAAACTCGGTCATCACATGCTTCGCGAATAGCCACCTGAGCAGTGTAAGGCATATTTGTTCTGATGGTCTCTCTGTAGGGGGTAATGCTTTGGATGTTATAATTTTGCGCACTTATGGTGCTGTAATATGTGGCAAGTCTTTTACGGACTTCAATTTCAGGGATTGCAATATTGGCGCCAATCGAGAGGATTTCATCGTAACTATCGCGAGTAATACTCCTTGGTAACATTTGACTGGCTTGGTAAACATCAACAAGAAAATTGATTCCTAACTCACTGTGATCGCCTTCTAATGCCTGAAGTGCTGCCAGACCATGATTTCTGGTTTGTCTAAAATAGGCAGCTCTTTGCTTTATCCCCCTTTTGTTTTCAGTTAATTCATCGATAAGGCGTACAATGTAATGCTTAGTTGTTTCCTTTTGTTGTCGTTCTTCATTCCAGTTCGCCACCTGAATACCAATAAACACACCAACCACCACAATGACGAAATCTAAAAATACAGCAAACCAGTTTTGGTTGCGGACGTGTTGAGTTATGCGCCTTAATAACATGTGAATTCGCTTAACTTCTTTCTCTGATTAAATAAGGTAAGCCAAGGCGAATCAAATTATGTTTAGGTGTTTGACCCCCTAAAAGAACGAACTCATCTGTTTTGAAATTTTTCCCCATCCATTGATTATAGCAAGCCACATGACTTTTGGATAGCGCAAAAAAAGTACTGGTTTGGATTAGTGCGCCCAACAGGAGTACTCCGGACATCCTGATCCTGCCCTCCACCGCAAGGGTCCGCTGCGCGGGGTTGAATCGCTCCCGGCGATTCAATCGAACCACTTCGAAGCATAGCTTCGCGGTTCGACTCTAAAGTTTATAGAAATATTTTTAAAACTTGGTTTTTTTAAGTTTTATTTTTAAATGGCGCGCCCAGCAGGAGTCGAACCTGCGACCTACCGCTTAGGAGGCGGTTGCTCTATCCACTGAGCTACGGGCGCGTTGGTTATATTCTATTCAGCTTGTGCTTTTTCTGCAAATACGATGGCTATCTTATTTGCCTTTGGGTTGGTTGTTACTCGGGTTATTTGGTGGTATTTGGGGTCAGTGAAATCATGAGCGATGTACCATCTTTTTTGATCATCACTGATGAATAAGGTGTTATCACGACCGGCCCAAAAGCGCCCTTTGCTGTCTAAAGTAAAATCTTCCACACCGCTGGGTAAATCCATCACATATTTGGGTGCTTTTGTTTCACTGTTAATGACTTGTATTGACCAGGGTTGAGTTTTTTTATCCACAAAATACAGGTTTTCAGCTTTTGAATCAGTGATAAATGAGCGGCCAATGTTTTCAGTGATTTTGATTGTCTCTTTATCAACTCCTTGCAAATACAAATCCCCACCCTGCTTATCATTCAACACAAAAGTCCATAGGTTGCTGCCTTGAGTCCAGTTAAAATAACCAACCTGCTTCAAATCACTGTATCTTTGCGCTTGTTTTGCTTTGGGTAACGCCGTGTTCAACAACACCAAATATTGATCTCCTTTGGCATCCACCTGCACCACGCTCAGGCCATCTTGTTCAGGCATGGGTGTGGGTGAATATTCACTTTCGGCTGTAGTTAAGTAAGCTTGGTTGCTTTGGTTAGTCAGGTTGTATTGAAACACGTCCATTTGGCCTTTTTCAAAATGGGTGTAATAAATATTTTCACCATCATTGGAAAACCTGGGTTGTGAATCATAACCTAATGAATCAGATACATTCACACTTGAACTTAAATTGATTTGGCCCATAGAACCCATTTTGATATCAAACAACAAGACTTCACTTCCAGGCGGTGCTGTTGGCACCTCTGGTTTTGATTCTTGGCTTGTCTCTTCTGCATGAATTGCACAACATATCAACAACAGCAACAATGATTTTTTCATGATCGAACTCCCAGCCAGAAGGCAGTAAAGCAACAAAATGTGGTGACAACAGTATAAGTGATGGCTTTTGCCAGTTGGTCATTTTGTATCATCAAAACGGTTTCCATGGAAAAAGTGGACCAGGTGGTCAAAGCGCCCAACAAACCAACTGTTACAAATAGCTTGGTGGCCTCACTTAAACCTCCATGAGTCAGCAAATAATGGTAGGTAAGACCCATTAAGAAACAACCCAGCACATTAACCAGCAAAGTACCCCAAAATAACGGTGCGTGGAATACATTGAGCATCAATTGGTTGACACCAAATCGGATACTTGCGCCGATAGCACCACCCAATGCCACAGCCAATAAAGAAGCCATCATGATTTTTTCCTGGTGTTTTGTTTGCTTTTCATGCGCTCGGTTCTGATGTAGTTGAGTTTTTCAGCAATTTTTTGTTCCAGTCCATTGTTGGTGGGTTGGTAATAAAGCTGCTCACCCATTTTATCTGGAAATCCGGTTTGGTCAAAGGCAATACCGCCAGCGACTTCGTGATCATATTGATAATCTGCGCCATAACCTGACTGTTTCATTAAGGGTGTGGGTGCATTGCGCAAATGCATCGGAACTGGTAAGGTGCCTCGCTGTTGTACATCTTGTTGAGCCAACTTGAATGCCGAATAAACGGCATTGCTTTTGGCACAACAGGCCAGGTAACTCACAGCCTGCGCCAACAGCAGTTCCCCTTCAGGCGAGCCCAAACGCTCATAACCTTGCCAAGCATGCAAACAGATATTCAGCGCCCTGGGATCGGCATTGCCAATATCCTCAGTGGCCATGCGTAAAATGCGCCGAGCAATGTAATTCGGGTCACAACCACCATCCAGCATCCTTGCCAACCAATACAAAGCCGCATCAGGATTGGAAGAACGCACACATTTGTGCAAAGCAGAAATTTGCTCATAAAATTCATCACCACCCTTATCAAAGCGCCTGGTTTGCCCCGAAGTGACCAACTCAATATCAGCATCCTGAACCACGCCATCACTGGCATAATCCAGCAAGATTTCCAGCAACCCCAACAACTTCCGACCATCACCATCTGCTGCTCTGATCAAGGTCATTTGTTGCTCTTTTGACATTTCAAGAGGCGCATCAATGGCTTGTAAACTTTGTTGTAATAACCGCAGCAAATCAGTTTCATCAAGGCTTTTCAGGATATAAACCTTTAAGCGGGATAACAAGGCATTATTAAGCGCAAAAGATGGATTTTCTGTGGTGGCGCCAATCAAAGTGATCAAACCACTTTCCAAATGAGGTAAAAAGGCATCCTGTTGTGATTTGTTAAAACGATGAATTTCATCAACAAACAACACCGTTCTTTGCGGTAAAGCCTGCTCAGCTTGTTTGATGGCATCCCTGATGTCTTTGACCCCAGACAACACCGCAGACAAGTTAATCAATTGTGCCTGCATGGCCTGACTGATGATTCTTGCCAAGGTGGTTTTACCGGTGCCTGGAGGTCCCCAAAATACCATTGAATGAATGGTTTGATTTTGCAGCATCAACCACAAAGGTTTATTTTCGCCGACCAAATGTTGTTGGCCCACAATTTGTAACAACTCAGTCGGTCGTAACCTGTCTGCCAAAGGTTGGTTTTCCCGCATCATTACTGATTGGATGCTTCACCTATGGCTTGAATCACATCGACACCCTCAGGTGGTGTGAATTGAAATAAATCAGTGGCCAATTCAGGGTTCTTCTTGATGTTTTGAAATTCAAACACCATGGTTTGGTCGAAATGATTGAACACCCTGATTTGCTGAACCGTTGCCTCCTGAACACCCAGCCAAACGTATTTAACCTCTTCAGATTTCAATTTGGGCGTCAAACTGATCCAATCCATCCCTTCCTCGCTTTTTTCAAAAGCAATGTCATAATGCTCAGCAGACAAATCCTCATTGATGATCACATAAATAGGATTTAGATGGTTGTCCTGTTTTTTAACTGTGACCTGTTCTAAATCTTCGTCATAGACCCAAACCTGCTGCCCATCTGCCACAATCAATTGCTCAACCGGTTGCTGGTACTCCCAACGAAAAAAACTGGGCGTTTGCATCCAGACCAATCCCGTGTTGCTGTCTAATCGCTGATTATCTGAAGTTAATTCATATTGGGTGAATTCTGCCTGTAATGAACTCAAGTCTGACCTGACTGCTGCTAACAACTCATTTGGATTCTTGGTTTCCAATTCATTGGCCTGAAGATTAAAAGCGCAAAACATGGTTAACAGGAAATAGTGATAAATTCTCATACAGTTAAATCTCTTTCAACAAAGCATCATTGTAACTAAATTAAGCTGAATTGAAGCTAAATTTTGATAAAGAATAAAAAACCAGATATGTAGACAATTGTTTGACAATTTTACCCAAAGAGATAAACTTATTTACTGGAAAGGGGGAATGTCTAAAATTTAGCCAGTTCTTCATTATAAAATCATAATAATTTTTTAGGGGTACTCATGTCTTACCGTTTAGCTGGTTTAGCGTTTTTGTCGCTGTGTTTTTTCGTTTCGACCTCTCAAGCACAAAACAGGTTTTATCATGTTTATTTTGATACTGATAATTCAGTCTCTACGGGTTGCTCAGTCAATTTACCTGATTTTGCCACTACCATAGAAGGCGCTGACAGAAGACTGACCATCACCACTGACAGTGCCTTGCCACCAGTCATAACTGCCACACAATTACATCAATGTGATGGCGCTGTTTTTGATGCAGGCACCGCTG
>JAUHXW010000179.1 GCA_030426705.1 Gammaproteobacteria bacterium | reverse complement strand
TTTTTTGGACTGCCGTTGGCTTTAGCAAATTCTCAACCCTGATGCCGGCAAGCTGCCGGCGATCCAAGTACACTGAGCGCAGTCGAAGCATCTCCTACCAGCCAGCTGCTGTCAGTTTTAAGATAAGACCAGCGTGATGAGAGCCTTCGGTTCCGTTTCAATTCACTCAGGATGACGATTAGTTAAAGATTTTGGTTTTTATCGGCGATCCATGGGGTTATTTCTTTGTTCTTTTGCCTTTGCGGTGTTTCTTTTTAGGCTTTTTCTTTTTTGATTTAGCTTGACCAAAAGACGCCTCACCTAATTTTTGAATTTCGCTTTTGCGGCCACAAAGCCTCGCTTTCCAAAGGATTGACATGACTTCCTTGGGCATATCGGCGGGTAAATCAACCGTGGTGAATTCATCGTAAATGTCAATCTGGCCCACATATTCCCGGTCAAGCTCAACTTCGTTACAAATCATTCCCACCACATGACTGGGTTTTACACCCTGTTTTCTGCCAGCGGCCAATTGGAAACGCTCCATGGGAATGTCTGGATGATTCAACAGTGGCACAGGCGTGGTGCCTACGATACCATCATCAGCTCGTCGCTTTTGTCGCGCATGGGTGTTTGAATCATCAATTTCCCTTTGCGGCTTGCCTTTATTTCTTTCATGCCGTTCAGCTTTTGATTCTTGTAGCAGCAAACCTTTATCACCATGAATCATGTGTGACAAAGCGGCCGCTACCAGCTGTGGACTGAAATCTGTTTCATGTTCAAAATCACTGATGATTTGCTGGTAAAAGGATAAATCCTGGGTCGCTAAAGTGTTGCTGATTTCATCTTTAAATCTTTGCATGCGGCTTTGATTGATGTCCGCAACCGTAGGCATGTCCATGGGCTCAATTTTTTGATTGGTGGCTTTTTCAATCATTCTCAACATGCGTTGTTCACGGCGTGAAACAAATAAAATCGCTTCACCGGAACGACCTGCACGACCGGTACGTCCTATGCGGTGAACATACGACTCGGTGTCATAAGGTATGTCATAGTTAATCACGTGACTGATGCGATCCACGTCCAATCCACGTGCCACCACGTCGGTGCCAATCAAAATATCCACCACCCCGCTTTTCAGTTTACTGACCAGACGTTCACGTTGTTTTTGTACCATGTCGCCGTTAAGTGCTTCTGCAGAAAAGCCTCTGGCTTGTAATTTTTCCGCCAGTTCTTCAGTGGCCATCTTGGTTCTGACAAAGATCAGAACACCTTCAAAATCCTCAACTTCCAAAACCCGGGTCAATGCTTCCAGTTTTTTCAAACCACTGACCATCCAGTAACGTTGCCTGATGTTTTTGGCCGTGGTGGTTTTGGTTTCAATTTTGATATCAACCGGTTTATGCAAATGATCCACCGCCACTTTCTTGACTTCCTTCGGCATGGTGGCAGAAAACAGAGCAATTTGTCGGTCATGCGGCGTGTGACTTAAAATCCAATCCACATCATCAATAAACCCCATGCGTAACATCTCATCGGCTTCATCCAGCACCAATGTTTGCAAATTATCCAGTTTCAATGTCTTTCTGCGCATGTGATCCATCACCCTGCCTGGTGTTCCAACCACCACATCCACACCTCGCTTGAGCTGTTTGAGTTGAATGGTGTAACTTTGACCGCCATAAATGGGCAATACATGAAAGTCCTTGATATACCTGGCATAAGACTGAAAAGCTTCTGCCACCTGAATCGCCAATTCCCTGGTAGGGGTCAATACCAGCACTTGTACACCTTTGGCCTTGGGGTCTATATTGCTCAAAATTGGTAGCGCAAAAGCTGCGGTTTTACCGGTACCGGTTTGGGCTTGACCTAAAACATCTCGACCCGAGAGTATGGGCGGAATACTGGCTGCCTGGATGGGTGAAGGTTGTTCGTAGCCATTTTCCTTGACTGATTTGAGCACAGCAGGCAACAAACCCAGTTCTTCAAAGGTTTGAGAAATGTTTTTAGAGGACATAAATAATGGAGCAGCCAGGCTGCATTGGAAAAAAGAGTGCGGATTATATAGGAAGTCTTAACAAATAACCTCTTTTATCAGCTTTTTCTTTTGTTTGTAGAATACGCGCTGAACACTTCGACGAACTCAACATACCACCTGTAGAATTGTGCTCTTCAAAAAGATTGTCTCAAGAAAAAGGGCTTCGACAGGCTCAGCCGGCTTACATCCCAAGTACACTGAGCCTGTCGAAGTGTAGTGGAAGGCTTCGAAAATTATTTGCTTTGCTTGACGACAGGCTCAGCCGGCTTGTAGGTTAAGGGCGCTATTGAGCTCGGAGAGCTGCTAAGCAGCTCGACCCGCGCTCTTGGTTGGTGAGCGAAGCGAATCAGAAAGAGCAGCCCGAAATTGAAAGCTATGCTCGCCGAGGCCGCTTTCAAATTTGTCGGGAACAAATTTGAAAGAAGACCCAAGAGCATTCCTTAATGATTAATTAAATTCATATCATTTTGTGCCATATCCATGAGTTTTTTGTCCATCACCTTAAACCAAAGCGGTGGAACATAGGCCAACAAAAACATACCCATATAACCGGTTGGTAATTGCGGCGCATCTTCAAAATGACGCAAGCTTTGATAGTGCCTTGCTGGATTAGCATGATGGTCTGAATGTCTTTGCAGGTGGAATAAAACCAGATTCGATATCAGGTGATTTGAATTCCACGAATGTTTGGGCTGACATTTTTCATATTTACCTGTGCCTTCTTTTTGACGCAACAAACCATAATGTTCGATGTAATTGGCACTGGTCAATTGCCACCAGACGATGGGCGCATGAACCAGCATAATAAATAATGCCTCCCAACCTAACCAGTAGGTCAACAAACCATATATCAACAAGGTCATGGCATAAGAATGCAGGATTTGGTTATCCCTTGAATACCAAGGCAACCCCTTTCTGGCCAGTCTCGCCTTTTCTATGCGCCAGGCTCTTTTGATGCCGCCAGGATATTCACGCCAGACAAATTGATAAATACTTTCACCGTATCTGGCACTGGCCGTGTCCTCAGGAGTCGCCACTTCACGATGATGTCCGGCATTATGCTCAATGTTAAAATGTCCATAAGCACCACTGGCCAAAGCCAGTTTAGCCAAGTTTCGTGAAACGCGGTCTTTTTTATGCCCCAATTCATGTCCCAAATTAACGGCCAATCCGCCAAAAACTCCCAAAGTGAGCACCACCATGGCTTCTGCCCAAAAACCCAACTGATTGATGACTAAATACTCAACCAGAACATAAAACACAAAAAAATGCAGTGGTAACATCAGGTACAACACCCAATTGTAATAAGAATCCTGTTCCAAATTTTGCACTTGCTCTTCATCCGGATTGGATTCATCTGTTGAGAAAACCAAATCCAGCGCAGGAATCAACAGGTATATAAACAGCAATGGCACAGCCAACAACAAAAGCTGATTCAACCATTCAAATAACCACATGCCACTCAAAGCAACCAAAGGCAAAAGGGTGGATAGCAGCCATAAATATTTTTTGGGTTTACGTGTTTGCATAATCACTTTCCTCCACGGTAACAACCATATCACTGACCGACCGGTCAGTCAAGCGCATAATTATAGAATTCCTTAAACTGTAAGCTTGGTGCGAATAGAACTGCTCACAGACATCAATTCTTTTGCCGAGAATGGTCAAACTTAATGAGACCTTTGCTCGATTCTGAGCAATTGAGAAAAAGAGTTAAAAATGCGCCAATCAAGGCGGAAAATGCAGTCCAATACGCCGTTATTGGCAAGTTTTTCAACGCAGAGTGGCACATTTTTAAACTTTATATCTTTGTTCACGAATCGAGCAAAGGTCTCTTAATAAAAAATTCCAGCTTGTTTCACACATTGCCTTTCTATGATTTGATCCAGAACCTTTTTTAGTAGAAACAATTGCTTTGCTTGAAATTTGGGTATAAAGTCAAATATAGGGAATATGTGAAATTGAATGAGATAAACACAACCAACATGACCGATAAAGAAAACAAACAACAACAAGACACAGGAGTACTGGAAGAAACTTCTGTTGAGTTGAAAGAACCTAAAATGTACAAAGTCATTTTGTTGAATGACGACTATACGCCCATGAATTTTGTCATTGAGGTGTTACAGAAGTTTTTTGATATGGATGAACAAAAAGCCACGCAAATCATGTTGCATGTGCATACACGCGGACAAGGATTGTGTGGTATTTTTACCCATGAAGTGGCTGAAACCAAAACGGCTCAGGTTAACGAATATTCTCGTGACAATGAACATCCCCTGCTCTGTGTTGCGGAGGCAGTGTAATGTTAGATACCCATCTCGACCAAAGCATCAATAAAATTTACAAACTGGCCAGGCAAGAACGCCACGAATTGTTGACCATGGAACACCTGATGCTGGCTTTATTAGAAAACAAACATGCTGCCCAAATTTTGGAAATGGTTGAAGCTGATATACCACTGCTCAGGCAGGAACTGGAAGATTTAATCAGCCAGCATGTCAAAATTTTACCAGCTGATTCACAAATTGAAACCCAGCCCACTTTGGCTTTTCGTCGGGTCATACAAAGAGCCATTTACTCAGCTCAATCTGCCGAGTTAAAACAAGTTTCAGGTGACCGTGTTTTGGTGGCGATGTTTGATGAAATGGACTCGCATGTGGTTTATTTGCTGAACAAGCAAGGCATCACCAGATTTGATGTGGTCAGAAGTATCGCTCATGGCAGTAAATTTGAGTCAGACGACATTCATGATAAGGAAGAACAAAATGGAGAAATTGTCCCTGAAAATGAACAAAAAGACAGTGGCAAGGAATACTTGATTGACCTCAATGAAAAAGCGGAAAACGGTCAGGTTGATCCTTTGATTGGTCGGGCCACTGAAATAGAAAGAATGATTCAAATTCTGATGCGCCGTTCAAAAAATAACCCATTACTGATTGGTGAACCAGGTGTGGGAAAAACCGCGATTGCCGAAGGTTTGGCCTTGCTGATTGTGAACCAGCAAGTTCCTGATGTCATCAAAGATGCCCGGGTGTTTTCTTTGGATTTAGGTGGTTTGTTGGCGGGCACCAAGTATCGCGGTGATTTTGAGAAAAGACTCAAAGCCGTTATTAAGTATCTACAAAAAATCGAACACACCATTTTATTCATTGATGAAATTCACACCATCATAGGTGCTGGCGCAGTTTCAGGTGGCTCTTTGGATGCCTCAAATTTACTGAAACCGGCATTGAGCAAAGGTTTGTTACGTTGTATTGGCGCCACCACACAAGAAGAAGTCAGGAACGTTTTTGATCGAGATCGTGCGCTTTCCAGAAGATTCCAGAAAGTGACCATCACTGAGCCCACTCAAGAAGAAGCCATAGCAATCATCAAGGGCTTGCAACCTCATTTTGAAAAATACCATGGTGTCAAATACGAAGATGATGCCATCAACGCAGCAGTCAAATTATCAGCCAAGCACATCAGTGACAAATACCTGCCAGATAAAGCCATTGATGCCATTGATGAAGCCGGCTCATGGCAGAAAATTCAAGGTTTACAGGACCAGGCAATCAACAAAAGTGACATCAGACGCGTGGTTGCTTCAATTGCCAAAATACCTGTCGATGATTTAAGCCAGGAAGATGGCCAACGTTTACAAGCCATAGAACGCAATTTGAAACATGTTATTTTTGGTCAGGATGAAGCCATCGAAATTCTGGCTTCCGCCATCAAAATGGCACGTGCTGGGTTAAACCGAGATAACCGCACCGTAGCTAACTTGATTTTCGCAGGGCCTACAGGCGTCGGAAAAACTGAGGTGGTTAAACAGTTATCACATCATTTGAACCTTAAATTGATTCGATTTGACATGTCAGAATACATGGAGCCACATACCGTGGCCAAATTGATCGGAGCACCTCCAGGTTATGTGGGGCATGAATCAGGCGGCTTATTGACCGACAAAGTGCACCAAACACCTCACAGTATCGTATTGTTGGATGAAGTAGAAAAAGCCCACCCTGATGTGATTAACGTGTTGTTACAAGTGATGGATAACGGCAAATTGACTGACTCAAATGGTCGTGAAACTGATTTTCGCAATGTATTGATAGTGATGACCACCAATGCCGGTGCCACCACTTTAAGCCAAAACAGTTTTGGCTTCCTGGAACAAGACCGCAGTTCTGACGCCATGATTGAGCTTAACAGACACTTTACCCCGGAATTCCGTAACCGCCTGGATGCCATTGTGCCATTCAAGTCTTTGGATAAAATTCATATTGAAAAGATTGTCGATAAAATTATCATCGAACTGGAACAG
>JAUHXW010000178.1 GCA_030426705.1 Gammaproteobacteria bacterium | reverse complement strand
TCCTGTCACATCAGGACAATGACCACTCTGGCGCTGCTGATGACTTGCTCAGGCGCTTCAAAGTTGATGCCATTTATGGTACCGAGGAAAACCATCAACCTTGCATTGCAGGCCTGAGTTGGCAATGGGATGATGTCACATTCACGGTTATCAGTCCTTATAATCTGACACCCTATCTAAAAAACAACAGCTCTTGTGTGTTGAAAATTGAAAGTGCTGATGGCTTTAGTTTGTTACTGACCGGTGATATCGAAAGCCCGGTTGAATACCGTTTAAGCCAAATGCCGAAGGAACAATTGGCAGCCCAGGTGTTATTAGTGCCACATCATGGCAGCAAAACTTCATCCACCGAATCATTCATCAAAGCCGTAAATCCTCAAATCGCCATCAACTCATCAGGGCAATACAACCCCTTTAATCATCCTGCTGCTGATGTGATAGCCACTTATCAGCAGTTGGGTGTTCCCATTTTTGACACCCAGGACCATGGCATGATTGAATTGTCATCTGATTCCTGGGACAAATTAAAACTCTTAAGACAGTCATCGCCCCAAATTTGGCGCAAAAAAAGCCCGGAATAAATCCAGGCTTTTCTAAGAGAGACCTTTGCTTAGAATCGAGTAAAGGTCTCTAAGATACTGATCAGTCTTGAATAACCAACTCAGTTCTTCGGTTTTTCTGACGACCTTCTTCGGTGTCATTGGTGGCAATTGGACTCAACTCACCATAGCCTTTCCAGGTCATGCGATCAGCTGAAATGCCTTTGTCGACCAGGTAATCATAAACAACTTTCGCACGTCGCTCAGACAAAGCTTGATTATAATCTTCTGAAGCAGTCGAATCGGTGTGACCGGCAACTTCAACAACCAAAGTACCGTGCTCGCCCATGGTATTAACAGCCGCATCCAGAATCACGATTGATTCAGGTCTTAAAGTGGCTTTGTCTACGTCAAAATGAACACCTTGTAATTCAATCACAACCTGAACTTCACAACCATCGGCATCAACCACAGCACCTGCTCTGGTATCAGGACATTTGTCTTTGGAATTCATCACGCCGTCATTGTCATCATCACCGTCAACATCGTGACAACCGTACATATCAACTTCCATTCCCGCTGGTGTGTCTGGACAACGATCAGATTGATCACTGACACCATCACCGTCTGAATCTAATTGAGGAGCCGGTTCAACGATTTCAGGTGCTGCTTTGGATGATTGAGCTGCGCCCAGCGCGATATTCAAGCCCATACTAAACAGGTAATCATCGTAGCTGTTAGTGGTACCCGTATAATCATCAGTGTCCAGTCGATATTTTACTTCAGAAATAAAACCTACTCGATCATTGATTTTTTTGCGCAAGCCAGCACTTAAATTCAACATAAAATCAGATGAATCAACCGCTCTTGCGGCACCACGTCCATTATGATCCAGATAACCAGCACCGATACCCAAGAAAGGTCTTAAACTTGATTCTTCGTTGAAATGATACCGGCTCATTAAGCCCAAACCGGTTTGATCGACATTACCACCGGCATCAGCATCAAAACTGGCGTGATCCAACTCCAAGTCCAAAGACCATTTTTCATTGATAAATTTTCCTAAACCCAAGCCAAAACCAAAATTTGACTCTAAGTTCTTCGCACCATCGGTGGCATTAAAAATCAAGCTTGGTGACAACATCCAGCGATCGTCATATTCATTGGCCAATGCAGCACCAGCCACACAAGACAAAGCCACTCCCAACAAGGTTTTTTTCATTTTTCTCTCCTAACGAGTTTTTAAATTTAAAGGCGATTATAGCACACAGGTCTGTGAAGATTGCATGACGAAAAACTAATTAACATTCTCATGAGGGCTTATCCAAAATAGTGATATCATGTCGCCATGTCAACGCTTGCTACCTTCATCATTATTTGTATGACAATTCTGATAGTCTCAGGTTTATGGCTGTGGCTGTGGTTGTCGCAAAAAAAACAATGGGCCATACAGCTTGAGCAATTGACAAAACAAAACCAGCAATTACATAAACAGCAACAAATAGCTGAGCAAGAGAAAGCCCATGCCGAAGCCGCCAATCTGGCCAAAAACAAATACCTTTCAGGTGTATCCCATGAATTACGTACACCACTCAATGTCATCATGGGTTATGCACAATTACTGGAAAACAATACTGCGACCACAGACCCGAACCATCAAAGCTATCATTTGATCCGGAAAAACTGTGAACACCTTTCACACTTAATAGAAGGTATTTTAGAATTTTCTGCCATCGAATCTGGCAAACTGAGGGTACAGTCCGAAGTGATTGATTTACAACAACTGTTGAATCAGATTGAACAAATGTTTGCCTCTCAAGCGCAGCAAAAAAACCTCAGGTTTGAAACAAACATCAGCCAACATCTCCCCCAATTGGTTAAAACAGATGGTAAACGACTTAAACAAATTCTGCTCAACCTCTTATCGAACGCCGTTAAATTTACAGAGCAAGGCTTTGTGCACCTAACAGTTAAGTACCGCAATCAAATTGCCACTTTTGAGGTTGCAGATAGCGGTTGTGGCATTGCAAATGAACAACTTGAACAAATTTTCAACCCTTTTGAGCGCATTGAGCAAGCAGGTAAAAAAATCCCGGGAACCGGGCTTGGGCTGACGATTGCTAAATTATTGACCGAACTGCTGGGAGGAGAATTAACGGTTAACAGTGAGCCTAGGAAAGGCACCGTTTTTACCCTGAAATTGATGCTTTCTGCCCAATCATCTCAAAATGATCAAAATGAAATCCAGGTTAAAACCAGTCCACATAATCACCGCCTTTTGATTGTTGATGATGTGAAAGCGCATCGTGAACTTCTCCAAACCATGCTCAAGCCCTACGGTTTTGTGATTGATTTGGCGGAGCACGCCAATCAAGCCAAAACATTGATTGGACAAAACCCATATGATTTGGCTTTTTTTGATATCGCCATGCCCGCAGAAGATGGTTGGCAACTGGCAGACTGGTGCCGTGAACAACAACATACTTTTAAGATTGTGATGGTTTCGGCCAATCCCCGAGACAAAGAAATAACCCGACAACCAAACCACCATGCCTACATCACAAAACCCATACAAATCAACAACTTGTTGACTACCTTGAACCGCCTGCTCAATCTGGGTTGGGAAGTTAATTCGAACAAACAAACTGATAACCACAGCGGTCATGCAAAAGTCAAAACCATAAAAATCAACCGCAGCGACAGACTGGTTCTGCAACAATTGATTGAAATTGGACACATCAATGGCATTGAAAAACACCTCAAAGCCATGCAAGATAAACAGCAAATAAATAAGGCGGAACATCAACAATTGACTGAAGCCGTGAAACAATTGAATTTAACACAACTGGCAAACTTGATT
This sequence comes from Gammaproteobacteria bacterium, assembly GCA_030426705.1. Classification (GTDB taxonomy): domain Bacteria; phylum Pseudomonadota; class Gammaproteobacteria; order Xanthomonadales; family Marinicellaceae; genus Marinicella. Next base: position 2,933 of record JAUHXW010000178.1, on the reverse strand, counting down.
GGTTTAAATGACTGAACAAAAGCACACCATATTAGCGGTTGATGACAACCCGGACAGTTTGAGTTTGATGAACCAAACATTGAGCCAACATGGCTATGTGGTACTGATAGCTTCCAGTGGTTTACAAGCACTGAATGTGTTACATAAGGTACAGCCTGACTTGATTTTGCTGGATGCTGTGATGCCAGAGATGGATGGTTTTGAAACATGCCAAGCCATGAAACAAATCATTCCCGACACACCCATCATTTTCATGACTGGTTTAAGCGACAGTGAACACATTGTCCAGGGGTTGACCCAGGGAGCTGTGGATTATTTGGTTAAACCCATCAATCATGATGAACTTTTGGCTCGGGTCAAGGTGCATATTAATAATGCCCAACAAGCACAAATCAGTAAACAGGCGCTGGAGTCAACTGGCCAGCACCTGGCTGCCATTAACCATCTGGGACAAATCACCTGGACCACCGCGCAAGCCAACACCTATATCAAAGCCCTTAACAACAAAGACCTACAGACTTTGATTGAATGGCTCGCCGATGCCCAAGCCGATGATTTGCTGGAATTGGTTCAGGAAGACAAAAACCTGACCTTGACCTATTTATCTCAACAAAACGACGGAACCCACCTGATCAAGTTCAAGGCTGCTGATTTAAAACTGGAAAAACAGACCCTGAAATTGAAACTAAAAATCACTCGCCGAGAAGCTGATGTGCTTTATTGGGTAGCAAAAGGCAAAACAGACTGGGAAATCTCCGTCATCCTCGGCATCAGTGAACGAACAGTGAACAAACACCTTGAACAAATCTACCGCAAACTGGGAGTCAACAACCGCACGTCTGCAACTGCCATAGCTATCCAGGCGTTGAATTGATATGCAAGCTGTCAACGACCTATTAAAAATCAATGCATTACTTTGTTTAGCTTTAGGTTCACTGCTGGTTTTTTTGCCCGATGTCATCATTCAACTGCTCAGTGAACACAACAATACACCTTTAAAGTTTATTTTATTCTCAGGCGTATTTTTCAATATTTATGGTTTGTTGAATTGGTGGTTGGCCCGTTTTAAACACATCCCAAACGCATGGACTCAATGGGTTATTATCATCAATTTTTTGGTAGCTGGATTTATTGCTGTATTGGTTGTTTTAAAACTTTGGATTGAATCCATCAATGGAATGACTGCCTCAGGTCTAGTCAGCATAGCTCTGGGGTGGCTTGCCTTTTTATTAAAACAACATCTAAAAAAGTAAAGGAATAAACTTTATTTTGAATTTTACACAGTTTTCACTGATTCCAATTTAAGCTTTAACTATTGTATTTAATGTTTAAAACCATGAATCATGAAAACCCTGTGCTGTTACTTACCGGCGCATCCGGATTACTGGGTCAGCACATAATCCATTCACTGAGTGATCAATTTAAAATCGTTCCCCTGAACAGAGTCGGTGCCAACCCCAATAAACCACAGTGGAACTATCAAGAAACGCTTTCAAAGTTGAGTGAAAAACAACCGTTTGTTGTGATTCACCTGGCTGGTGCCGGCATTGCTGACAAAAGGTGGTCAAAACACTACAAAAAGACCTTATATGACAGTCGAATCAAGGGCACTGAGTGGTTGGTACAAGCCATTCAATCAAATTCTAAAATGCCTGAAGCTTTTTTCAGTGCATCAGCCATAGGTTATTATGGTGATCGCCCTGGAGAACAACTCACCGAATCAGCCGGTACTGGTGATAATTTTGTGGCTCACATTGCCCGTGACTGGGAAGCTGCTTCCACTCCTCTGTTAAAAAGTGGCATCAGAACCATTCAACTGCGCTTCGGTATGTTACTGAGTGCGCAAGGTGGTGCGCTCAAAGACATGCTGTTACCATTTAAACTTGGCTTAGGTGGCCGCCTGGGCGATGGCAAACAGCAATACAGCTGGATAGATATCCATGATGCTGTCAGAGCCATCAGTTTCCTGATAAACAAATGTGAAACTCAAGGCGTATACAATTTGACATCACCCTACCCGGTGAGCAATGCTGAATTTTCCAAGTCACTTGCAAAAACATTAAAGCGCCCGGCTTTTATGCACATGCCTGCATTCATGGTGCGTCTGAGCTTCGGAGAAATGGCAGATGAATTATTGCTAGCTGACGCATCGGTTATACCCAAAAGATTGACCCAAGCCGGTTTCGAATTCAAATACCCAAAATTAACTGATTCGTTAACCAAACAGTTGAAATGAACATTCTCATCATTGGTGCCAATCGAGGCATAGGCAAAGCACTCACGGATTTATGTGCTGCCCATCAAAACTGGCAAGTGATTGGTACCAGCCGTGATTTTGACCCAGAACTCAAACGAACAGAGAATGTCTGGCAAGTTCATTGCGACATCACCAATCAAGTCTCTATCAAAAGAATGAGACAACAACTGACAACCCAGTTTGAACAGATTGATTGGCTACTTAATTGTGCCGGTATCTTACATACAGATGCTTATATGCCAGAAAAAGCCTTAAAACAAGTGAACGCCCAGCAATTAATGGATAATTACCAAACCAATGCCATGGGCCATTTATTGTTGATACAACAATTGGAGCCCCTGTTCACCAGCCCTTCAGCCAAACTCATTGCTTCTGTTTCAGCCCGCATTGGCAGCATCGAGGACAATCATTTAGGCGGCTGGTACGCCTATCGCATGAGTAAAGCAGCACTTAATATGGGCATCAAAACTCTGGCCATAGAATGGGCCAGAACACACCCACAAGTGAAATTCATGCTTTTACATCCTGGAACCACCGATACTGACTTATCAAACCATTTCAACAAAGGTTACCCAAAGGACAGTTACAAACTGCGGAAGATACAGCCCATAACTTATTGAATCAAATCATAAAAAACCAAAATCATGGCAGCAAATATCCGCTATTCATTGATTAT
>JAUHXW010000177.1 GCA_030426705.1 Gammaproteobacteria bacterium | reverse complement strand
AAAAACTGTTGTTGACCATGGTCATCGTGATGACGGTGTTGTCATTGTTGTTAACCATCCCGATTGCCCGTTATTTTACCCGACCGATTCAACAACTGACCTCAGCCACCAAACAAGCTTCAGCAGGTGATTTCAGCGTTCGTACAGACATACAAAGAAAAGATGAATTGGGTCAATTGTCCAAGCACTTCAACCATTTGGTCAAAACCTTGGAATCCAATGCAACATCGCAAAAAAACATGATGGCCGATATTGCCCATGAATTGCGTACACCTTTGGCAGTCACGTTGGCACAGGTTGAAGCGATTCAGGATGGAATTCATGAGGCCGATGAAAAGACTTTGGGTATTTTGCATCAGCAGATCACCACTTTGAACCATTTGGTCAATGATTTGTATGAACTGAGTTTGTCAGACTTGGGCACCATGCGTTATGAAATGAAGCAGGTTGATGTGCTGGCCGTTTTGAAGCAATCGGTCAATGCCTTTAAATTGGCCTTGGCTCAAAAAAACATCACCTGTGATTTCACATATGATGACAAACCTCATTTGATTTTGGGTGATGATAAACGCCTGTGTCAGTTGTTTTATAACGTGCTGAACAATGCCGTGCAATACACCGATGAAGGTGGTACTGTACAGGTTAGTTTGGTGCAAAAAAACCAAGAGTTTGTGGTGGTGATAGAAGACTCAGAACCGGGTCTTGAGCCGGAACAAATGGGTAAAATGTTTGATCGTTTGTACCGCAAGGAATCCTCAAGAAACAAAAAGTCCGGCGGTTCGGGTTTGGGTTTGGCGATTGCAGCCAATATTGTGCAAGCACATAATGGTGAAATCCATGCCAGTGCCTCAGAGTTAGGTGGTGTAAAAATCACCATCAAGTTGGTCAAAGCATGAAAAACGCCCGCATCTTGGTGGTAGAAGACCAGGAAGACCTGGCGCAATTAATCAAGGATTACTTGCAGCAGGAACAATGGCAAGTGGATGTTATTTACCATGGCGATCAAGTTGAGGACTTCATCCAGAAACACATGGTGGATGTGGTGTTGCTGGATGTGATGTTACCCGGAAAAAACGGCATGGATATCTGTCGCGATATCCGCAAAACCTCAGATGTTCCTATCATCATGACCACCGCACGGGTCGATGAAATAGATCGTATATTGGGACTTGAAATCGGTGCCAATGACTACGTCTGCAAACCCTACAGCCCAAGAGAATTGGTGGCGCGGGTGAAAGTTTGGTTGCGACAAAAAGCCAAACCCTGTTTACCGCCGGCCATCAATTTGGATAATGACACATTGAAAGTCAGCTATGGGGAAGCCCAAACCGAATTGACCTTAGTGGAATGTCGTTTGCTGGAAAAAATGATGTCACAACCCAGCCGCGCTTTTTCGCGTAATCAACTGATGGACGCCGTCTATGATGATGGCCGGGTGGTTTCAGATCGTACCATTGACAGCCACATCAAAAAACTGCGCGCAAAACTCAAAACCATCAACCCTGACCAGGAATTGATTCATGCCATCTATGGTTGTGGTTATAAATACGAGGAAGCCAGTTAATCTGTTATTATGATTAAAAATCATAATGGTCAGTTCGGAGAAAATTAAAACGTCTGGTTGCGTCATTCCAGCCTTCGCTCACTACTGTCCGGTAAAAATTTACTTTGTCAGCTCAAAACACACGTATGATATGCGTTTGCCCATTATTCGTAAAAATGAAGACTTAAAAACAAAAAATATCCAACTGCAATCTTGATTGACGGTACCAGTCTCGTCGTCCTCGTGCTTGGCAGCTTTCGCATCCTGCTCGCGCTGCACACCTACATCCATGTAGGCGACACGGGACCCATTTTAAAGATGTTTACAAAATGATGACTGCTTAAATGACTGAAAACATTGAAAAAAGAGTCGATAAATTCTTTTTGGTTGACATGCAAATTGATGTTTTCAGAACTATTTAAAGGCTGTTCACAATGGATCCCCGAATCAAGTTCGAGGATGACGGTAAGGGAGATTTATTTTAACCGGACAGTAGTGCGCGCAGGCGTGAATACCCAAAGGGCAGTCCCTATCCTAAGAAGCACCATATACTTGAATTTCAGGAGACTCCCGCCTACGCGGGAGTGACCATTTTTTTTAAGTTTGAAACAATTATATAGTTTGTTTAGATAACATTTTCAATCACTTAGACGCAATTGCTAATTTTAACAGGACAGTAATGTGCCTTCGCCGGTATGATGATAGCTGTTACCAAAAACATCTAGAAGGGTGAGTCCTGTTGAAGTGCCCTGTGACCTTAATCACTTATAAGGATTTTCTAACCCTTCAGGCTGGTTTTTAAACCGACGGTGAACCCAAAGATATTGCTCCGGGTGTAGTGCAATTTGTTGCTCAAACAGTTGATTGATTGTTTGGGTGGCGGTGGCTTCATCCTGGTTTTTGAGGTTTTGTAGTTCTGGCAGGATTTTAATCTGCCATTGACAAGGGCCAGTACGGAAACAAAACCAGGGAACGACTTTGACGCCTTTGTGAGCGAGTTTATGGGTGCCTACGGTGGTGGCGGCTGGTCGGCCAAAGAAGTCGGCGAATTTCACCTGATAGGAAAAGTTTTGATCTGGTGCATAGTAAACCGGATGACCTGATTTAACCGAGACCAATAAGCTGCGGATGTTTTTTTTATCAATCAATTTGTCTACAAATTGAATGCGTGCAGCTTCCAAATGGGCTTCCAGCAATTTGTTGTTGTGTTGTCTGGCCAGCATATGACCAATGGGCATGTTGAGCTGTTTGAGCTGGTGATTCAGTCCGCGGATGCCCCATTCAATTGAAGTGGTATGACAACTCAACAACAAACAGCCTTCACCTGATTGTGCTACAGCAATCAAATGCTCCAAACCTTCCACATCAAACCGGCCTTGAAACTGTTGTTCCTCGGTCCATAAGGCCGCGAGCATTTCCATCACACCTTGACCGGTTGAGATCATGTTTTGTTTCAACAGTTTTTTGGCTTGTTTACGATTCAATTCGGGAAAACAAATGCCAATGTTTATTCGGGCAATGCGCTTTCTTGAATTGGGCAGGTAATAAAACAAACGACCCAACACCCGTCCCAGGCGCATTTGTGTGGTCAACTTGCGCCTGGCCAACCACTTGGCCAGCGCTACCTGAAAATCAGTCCTTGTTTTGCTGTAACTCATACAATTTGGCGTATTTAAGGTAGGCGTAATAGCTGTTGAGGGTTGAATTAATTACGCCAGCTACGCCATTAAAAATTTGGCGTTTGATGAAGTATTGTCTGAAAAAATAAAAAATCGGGTACAGGAACAAACGAAAGGCACTGCACCTTTTTCCCCGGTCGTATTTTTGTTGTGCTGCCAAAGCGGAATAGCGGTTGATTTTATCCAGTTTGACTTGAATCGATGTTTCGCCATAATGTTTGAATGGTGCATAAAGCCGTTTGACCACACCATCGACCTGAATTGATTCATGTACCAAATCCTTACTCATGTGTGCTTTGGTTTTATCAAATAAACGGATGAACTCATTGCGTTTAACCCAGGGATGCGCCCAATGCCAAAACACCCATTCAATGCGCGGCAAATTAAAACCATCAGCTTTTGGCGGCGTTTGTTGCCATTGCTTTATCTTCTTAATGGCCTTGGGCGTCAAACATTCATCGGCATCCAACAACATCACCCAATCATGTTCAGCCATATCGATGGCATCCTGTTTTTGTTGCGCAAAGCCTTTGAACGATTGTTGTTTTAACTTCACATTTGAGAAAGACTCTATGATTTCAACGGTGCGGTCCTCACTGTAAGAATCCAATACCACTATTTCATCCGCCCAGGACAAACTGTCCAGACATTTTTGTATGGTTTCCTCAGAGTTGAAACAAGTTACCACAGCGCTGACCTGGGTTTTGGTTTTATTCATTTTCAGCCCCAACAAACACCATGATCAGTAACCACCACAAACAAATTGACCAAAACGATGAAAACAATGAATACAAAGAAACCACGGGCAACAGTGCCGCCATCAAGGCCACTGCAAACGGCCAAATGGTGTTTTTTTGAAACAGATTTTTGACTTGTTTGACCACCACAATCAACAGTGCAATAAATAACAGCAAGCCAATGGTACCGGTTTCAGCCAATAATTCCAAGATCCAATGATGGGCATGTAACCCACTGCCCTGCCCGGCCACCCAAACATCATCGACTTCAGCAAAGTCTTCATAAGCCATGCGAAAAGCCCGTGCACCCACACCATTGACGGGATGTGCCTGGTACATGTTCAGCGCTGTTTGCCAAATGGGCAGGCGATCTGCCAGGGCGAAATCTATGGCGCTTAAATCTCCCTGAAAAATTTGTGCTGAACGGTTGATGCGTTGCTCAAAATCATCAGAGATAAAATACAATGCGCTCATGCCAATCAGTGCCATGGCCGATACTTTAGCCAACAATAGGAGTCGCCGCCCTTTGACATGGTGCCACCAAAACATCAACAGCACAAATGCCGCCATCAACCAGGCCGAGCGGGTGCCGCTGAGTAAAATCACGGTCAAAACCAATGCCACCGTCAGCCACCGCCACCCTTGTTTGAATTGATGAGATTGAACCAGAATCACAGGTAAAAACAACGCCAACACAGGTCCCAATTTGACATTGTCTGCAAATATACCTGTCAATCGTCCAGGATAAGAACTCAACCCCAACAGGTTGGTACCAAATACCGCCTGAATCAACGCATCAACCACCCATATCAACAATAAAATCGTCAACCAACGTATGATGCTTTGCATTAACAGTCCAGCATGTTGATGACTGAGTAAAACCAAACCCAGAAAATAAAATCTGAGTGACCCCAAACTGACCAACCAGCTTTTTTCCGGCCAATATGAATCAACTGATGAAAAAGCCGAAAGCAGAAAAAACAAAGCGAAGGTCAGGCTGAACGGTTTAAACCAATTCGATTGTCTGATAGAAGCAAAATCAGTCATTAATCGCACCAAGCCCCAAACCGCCAGCATCAACAAAGGCATTTCGGACAAACGACCAAAAGGCAACAAGGCAATGATAGCCACAAATAAAATCACCAGCAAGTAATCTTTTGTGGTCAGTTTAATTGTGGACTTATCCATCATGTTGATACAACCAAAGCCTTTTGATAAAGCGCCAGCGTCTTTTCAAACATCAATGCGTTGTGGAAGTTATGATCTACATCCACGCTGGGAGGTTGCGACAGAAACTGATTGACTTTCGCTATCAAAGCCTGTGTATCACCCGCTGGTATCAAGCCGCCAGGAAATAATTGTTGCATCACTTCACCAACCCCGCCTAAATCGAAAGCCACCACCGGTATACCCATGCTTAAGGCTTCGAGCACAGTTCGGCCAAAACTTTCGGGTTTGTTGTTAACCGAAATAACCACATCAACAGTAGCATACAAATCTGGCATGTGACTGATTGTTCCCAGCCATATCACCTTGTTTTCCAGACCTAACTGATTGATTTTTTGCGTAACCTTTTTGCTGTAACTGGACTGATCTGGCTCAGCAGTTAATACCAGTTTTACATTTTCGGGGGCTTGTAGCAACCAAGGCAAAACATGCTCAACACCTTTGACCGCGGTTAAACGACCGGGCAACAGGACTTTTTTGACTTTTTTATACTGAGGATGTTTTTGTGCAATTTGCTTCAACCATTGTGCATCGACCTGGTGTTGCGCACTGAATTGCTGATCAATCCCGCGATAAATGACTGTGGGTTCCTGTTTCAGGTATTTTTGAAAGTGTTGTTGCAAATACTGTTTAGCCACTTTTGAAACAGCAATCACCCGGTCACCTCGTGCCATCACCGATGAATAGCGATTGACTGAATGCAAACCATGTAAAGTGGTCACAAATAAGGGTTTCGGTTGGTTTTTTTTCAAAGCACGCAGGCACAACCAAGCAGGTATTCTTGAGCGCGCATGCACCACATCGACCTGGTTTTTTTTGATGATGTGTCGAAGTTTGGTGATGGTTTTGAGGGTTTTAAGGGATTTGGCAGCAACTTCAAGTTCAATATGCTCAACACCGGCATTGACCAATTGTTTGACCATTTCTCCACCGCTGGAAATCACAATCGACTTGTGCCCTCGTTTTTTAAGGTAAATGGCAAACTCAACCGTTCCTCGCTCCACACCACCCACAATCAACCGTGGCACCACTTGAACTACGGTTAAACGCTGTTTTGTAAAAAGATATTCGGTGTCAGAAGTAGTGATTTTATTCGGCATCCAGGATGTATTTGGCACCGCAATATTCACAAACTGCTTCACCGGTTTTT
>JAUHXW010000176.1 GCA_030426705.1 Gammaproteobacteria bacterium | reverse complement strand
ACAAATATTATAGATAGATCAAATGATCCTGATCTTGCAGAATAGTAATTTTTGATCAAAAAGTTTTTATACTTTTTTTCAATCTCCTTATGTCCAACATACGGTGGATTCCCAACAATTACATCATATTTTGAGCTTTCTTCCTGAAGCAAGTCACAAGTGTCCAACAATGTGTCTTTATGCTCTATAGTTTTTACGGTTGGTCTATTTCTAAAGTTGTTTTTAGCAACTTGTATTGCTCCTTTATCAGTATCAAATGCAGAAATTTTTGTAGGTAGATTGTTTTCTTGAATGAGAGCATCTAATTCCTGTATAAAAACACCTGTACCGCAACATAAGTCAGCTGCAGACTTAGGTGTTCTTCCTGAATTGAATTTCATCCACTGCTTAAATGCTTCTCTAGTTATATGTGAGGAAATCCATCCTGGAGTGTAGGCAATTCCATTATTTTTAATGAAGTTTTTGTCTAGAGAGTTATAATATTCAAGGCTATCTTGATTGAAGCTATTCATATATTGAATTTCCAGCAATTGCTTAGTTAAGTTGGTATCAATTTAACACGTTCGTGTGAACACGGCAATACATTGTAATTCACTTAAAGTTAAAAGTGTTTCAATTATATTGACCTTATCTAAAGTGTAATGAATATGTTTGAGTATTTTTGGTATTTGGGATGCAACTTTGCTTTTTGATGAATTAAAGATCAACATGTGAGAATCAAAAAAATGATAAAATTGTTAATTATCGAAAACATCGAATCATTAGTTGAAATGAATGGGTTTTACCCTGAGTTTTGAGACGAATCACATTATGTGTTGTACAAAATTGGGGTATAAATGGGGGTATTATCATATATAGAATATTTTTAATTATTTATATTCAATAGTATGTGCAGATTATTCGATTCCCGCCGTCTCCACCAAACAAAAAAAGCCACCCATCGGGTGGCTTTTTTTGTTTGGTAAAGCCGTCGTAGTATCGAACCTACCGCCACGCGAGTTTGCTTTGCAAACTTTAAGACACTTGTGGATCCGGGTCCGGCATGGTGGTAGCTGTAGTGAGTTACTAAAAGTACTACATTAAACAAATTCAAGAACACACATTTGACTAACAATTTTTGTCATCAAATCGTCATGATTTTTGTTGGTTATGGGTTTAACACGGCTGTTATTCGTTTGGAAGGTACACTTCATCGTACGCATGACGGTAATCGTTGACTTTAGGGGAGGGGGGGTTAAACTTGGCTGCTGTTACTTTTTTCTTGTGTGTTGTGAATATGAAAAATAAAGTGTTTTTGTGTTTGGTTTTGCTGACTTCTGTGGCTTTTGCTCAGGAAGAAAAGAAACGTCCCAGTTGGTCTCAAGGCTTGCCTGAACGACAAGCGGCTCCTCAGGCTGGCAGCCCTGGAATGAACCGGGTTGAGGTTAAAAAACCGGAGTTTGATGTAAAACCTGAGATTGAACCCATCAGCAGTGGACTTGAAATGGAGTTGGATACTCAGGCATTTTCGGTACCTGAGCCTACTATAGAGCCAGTAACCCAGCCTGAACAAGAGTCTGCCTCGCTTAATGCAGCTAATCGTCGCGAGGCTCTGGAGCAGTATTACGCCGGTAATGATGAGTCAGCCAATGAGCAACAACAAGCTTTGATTAAACAATATAAATGGGCGGTATTGAAAACGTCTCCCATTCAAATACCCAGTGACTACAGTGGCAGTGATTCATTGAAATTACACATCCAAATCAACCCCAAAGGGCGTGTGGTTCGCGTGACCCGGGCTGATTCCAGTATTCCTGAGTACGTGGTAGAAAGCGCTGAAAAAAGCATTAAAGGTTGGCGTTTTGAACCACCTAAAAATCTGGGCATTGAAGAGGTTATAGGCAAAACATTTACCATTGATGTGGTGACTGATGCTTGACAGTACTTTTATTCTGAGGTTTTCAAAGGCTCATTCGATGAGCCTTTTTTATGCCTAGAGACCTTTGTTCACGAATCAAGTAATGGTCTCGCTTATTTTTTGTGTTTTTAACCATGGTTCACATGAAATTAATACAGTAAACCTTACAATACCCTTTTTAAGAATTGTTTCTTTCTATGAAAAAATTGATTAAATGGTTATTGGGCTTGGTAGCGTTTTTTGTGGTGTTACTGGTGTTGGCGATTGTTTTGTTGCCAATATTCTTTGATCCCAATGACCACAAGCCACGCATTCAGACCATGGCAGCAGAAACCATCGGTCGAGAAGTGGTTTTGAATGGCCCGATTGAGTGGTCAGTGTTTCCCTGGATTGCGATTAACCTGAACGATGTAAGAATAGCAAACGCCCAAGGATTCAAAGGCAACAATTTGGCTGAGGTTGAAGCTGTTTCAGCGCGGGTTAAATTATTACCATTGTTGAAAAAAGAAATCAAAGTCGGGCAAGTAGAGTTACAACAGCCTAAAATCAATTTACAGGTTGCCAAATCTGGTCAGAGCAATTGGCAATCGATATTGGATACACTCACTACAAGCAATACCTCAGAAAATAATGATGCCACAGCCACTGATTTAGAAATCAGAGGTATTGCAATAACTGATGGACAACTGCTATACACCGATGCTGCTGCTGATTTAAAACTGGAAATCAATGCATTGAATTTCAGCAGTGATGCCATCAAGACCGGTCAGCCTACGATGATGTCGGTTGAGGGCCAATTGTTAATCCCAAGTATGGAAATTTCAGGCGATGTCGATGCTGCATGGCAGACAGAGAATCTGGAACAATCACCCACGCTCACTTTCAATGAATTGTCTTTCAATGGTCAATCGGGTCAAGTGCCACTGACTTTAACAGCCAAAGAGGGTGCAAAGATTAACACCGCAGCCGATAGCTTAAACCTGGAACGCTTACAGTTGGATTATGGCAGCATGCGTTTATCAACACCGGTTAAAGGCACGCATCTCAGTCAACAAATGGCCTTGTCAGGACAATTGAATCTGGATAAATTTTCCTTGGCTGAATTGTTATCAGAAATGGGTTCTTCATTGGAGAATCAAGCAGCTAACCAACTGTCTGGAGAGATGCAATGGTCGCTGATTGGTGATCGTTTGTCACTCAACAATGTAAATGTGAAATTGGATGATTCAAACATCAAAGGGCAGGTTGATATTCGTCATTTGAGTCGTTTACAAGGCAGTTTTGATTTTACGATGGATCAATTGAATTTGGACCAGTATTTGCCTGAGGGAACGGAAGCAACTGCCAGTGATGCTGCAGTCAGTGAATCAACGGCGATGGATTTGGGACAAATGTCTGGCACAATCAAACTCAATCAATTACAAGCGGCTGGAGTCAAAATGAATGACATCAACCTGAACATCAGAACCCAGGGTAAAAACATCACTGTAGAGCCATTACAAGCTGGTTTTTATCAAGGGTTAATCAAGACTGAGTTGAAGTTACAACCGGATAATACCCAGGGTAAATTACAAGTCACTCACACCATGCAGGACTTTCAGGCGGGTGGTTTGTTGACTGATTTGATGGGCACGGATTTTTTGACCGGCTTGGGTCAACTCAACGCTGATATCAGCGTCGATGAGCCGTTCAGTGCATCGCCGCTCAAAACAGCCAATGGTTCTTTGTCTTATCGATTATCCGATGGCGATATAGTTGGTATCGATGTGTATCAAATCTTGCAGCAAAGCTTGAGTTTGTTAAACAAGTCTGACACAGTTAAACTCAATGAGGACCTGAAAACTGCCTTTGGTTTGATGGAAATACAAGCTGACGTGAAAAGTGGTGTGTTGAAAACCAATGTGCTGCGATTGTCATCGCCTTATTTCGATTTGACCGGCAATGTAGAAGTGGATTTGGATCAACAAAGCATCAAAGGCTCCATCAAACCCATGTTGACCAACATTCCTGAAGGTGTTTTGGATGAACGGTATCAAAAATTACTGAATGTGCGCATTCCAGTGAAATTGCGTGGTAATTTACTGGAACCGGATGTGTCAATTGATATTGAAAAACTGATTTTGGAAAGTCAGAAGGCCAAAATTGATGAAAAAAAAGAAGAACTCAAAGAAGATTTGTTTGATGCGATTTTAGGGACTAAAAAGGACAAGAAAAAACCATCAGTTGATACCCCAAATGCTGGAGACAATCCTGAAAATCAACCCATGACTGAAAAAGAAAAGAAAAAGGCTGAAAAGGATCAATTAAAGCGTGATTTGCTCGAAGGTTTGTTGAAATCAGCCACTGACAAGGACAAGGACGACGATAACGATAATTAAGGAATGTCTTTGGGCCTTCATTCAAATTTGTTCCCGACTAATTTGAAAGCGGCCGCGGCAGACATGGCTTTTAATCTCGCACGAATGACGCCATTCACTTAAGGCTTCTTTGCTTTGCAAAACCGCCATAAGTTCATTGGCTATTCTCTTCACCTCTGATTCACGACCTACGGCATTCAGGCAAGGCTTCTTTATCTTCGATAAAATCGCCATACCTTCATTGCCTGCTCTTCGCTCACGGCTTATCAAGCATTACATCAAGGCTTCTTGCCTTCGGCAAACCGCCTTGATTTCATGCTTTGCCTAACCGGCTCGGCGGGTCGAGCCGATCATCGGCTCTCCGATGAGAGTACAATGCACAAAGGTTCATGTTTATCCGGTTCGATTAAATTTACGGTTTCTGGTGATTTAGGCCCAGGTGAGATTTGTCATTGCCAGCAATGTAGGCAATGGACGGGTCACCAATTGGCCAGCACCGAAGTGTCAAGAAGCGCATTGCACATCGAAGACACAAGTCAATTGAAATGGTACCACTCATCGCCCAAAGTCAGGCGTGGCTTTTGTGGGCAATGTGGTTCCCCTTTGTTTTTTGACCCAATAGATCAGGAAAAGCACAATTGGATCGCTATTTCTCTTGGCACTTTTACTACCCCAACAGCTGTGAAAATTGAACAGCATATATTTACCGCAGAAAAAGGTGATTATTATGAGATTACCGACGGCGCGCCGCAGAATGAATATTGATATACTGGTCCATTTTTTACATGGACCAGTATTTGTATTTTGTTCAATTTTCTATGGGTTGTAGATTGGCATCATGCGGAATGGTTTTCAATACATCTAAACTTTTTCCTTGGTACTCGTATTTAATGGCTGCAGCACCACCTAGTATGTCAGTGGTTTCCAGTTTTTCATCTTTATTCAGGTTTTTTAACCAGGTTCTGCGTAATCCATCCTTGGAAAATTCGACTTGCATTTTACTGATTAATCGACCTTCTTTATCATAGACCGAACCTTCAATTTGGTTCCCGAACTTGTCGTAGCTCTTTTTGATTAGAAAGTCTCCCCAAGAAAATCTCATAGGCATACCCTGGGTATCGAAACCTCGCATACCTATTTTATTGCCATGTTGATCATACAGATGTTCTCCGATATGAACCATGGGTCGATTTCCTTCAACTGGCACACCATCTTTATCAAATACATGCCAGCGTTGAAAATTTCCGTTTAAATCATAAAAAATGCGATCGATACCAGCACCTGATTCATTGTTACTTGGTTCACCATTGAGACCATAATTTTTCATTAACTGTAATTGACCCAAATGGTCAAATGTCATGTGTGTTTCATAAAAATGAAGAACTGGCCTGATTGGCATCTGTTCGTTTTTTAAGTTATACCTTTTTTCAATTATTTGCCTGTTGTTAACATGTTGCCATTGGTATTGATGAATACCCCAAGCATTTTCACTGGCTTGTTGGTCTACGTTATTGAAAACCAGTTTTTGACGTCGACCCTTTGCATCCAGTTCAAATGTAGCTGTGTATACATCACCGTGTGCACTTATTCTCTGGTTGTTAGAATCAAAATATTGGTGGATTTCTTTGCCTGCCAAGTAACTGATTTGGACTTTGGGGGCAAACCAAATAAAAGTGTCCCAATTACCATTGTCCTTGATGATTCGATCACCAATCATGTGTGCAATGGACGTCACACGGTTTTTTTCATCGTACTCAAATCGATAATGTGCTGTTTTTTTGGCTTGTTTTTTGTCAATAGGGTATATGCCTTGATATTCACTGTAGGGTGTTTCGCGAAATTTAAGGTGACGAAAAAATCGCGATTCGGCAGCTACTGTGAATGTTTGACAGATTAAAAATAGATTGATCATTAAAACTAAAATTACTTTCATGGTTCATTCTCAAGTTAAAAATAACAGACTAACCAAGCAGTTCTTAAAGTTGATAAAGCCGAACCCATTTATCGACGGAGAGCTCCTACGCAGCTCGACCCGCAGAGCCGGTTAGGCAAAGCATGAAATCATGGCGGTTTGCCGTAGGCAA
>JAUHXW010000175.1 GCA_030426705.1 Gammaproteobacteria bacterium | reverse complement strand
GCTGGGGTGTGGCATGGTCCATCCCAATGTATTACGTTCCGGCGGCATTGATCCTGAAAAATACACAGGTTTTGCTTTTGGTTTAGGGGTTGAGCGGTTTGCTATGCTGCGTTATGGCGTACAAGACTTGCGTAACTTTTTTGAAAACGACATGGCCTTCTTGCGTCAATTTCAATAAACAGGGAGTTAATCATGAAAATAAGTGAAAATTGGTTAAAAGAATGGGTTGCTACTGACGCATCCACAGAACAGTTGATGTCTGAATTGACCATGCTGGGTCTCGAAGTCGATGGTGTAGAACCCGCAGCTGGTGACTTCAGCGGCGTCGTGGTGGCAGAAATTGTGGCTTGCGAAAAACACCCGGATGCCGATAAATTGAAAGTTTGTCGTGTTAATGCTGGCAGTGAAGAATTACAAATTGTCTGTGGTGCGCCCAATGCCCGAGTAGGCCTGAAAACGGCATTATCAAAAATTGGCGCTGTCTTGCCTGGTAATTTTAAGATAAGAAAATCTAAACTTCGTGGCGTGGAATCACATGGTATGTTGTGCTCTGAGGTTGAACTGGGTATCAGTCAGGAATCAGACGGTATTATCGAGTTGGCTAATGATGCGCCAGTAGGCAGTGATGTTCGCGACTATCTGGCCCTGAATGATCAAATTATAGATATCGATTTAACGCCAAACCGCGCCGATTGTTTTTGTATGCGTGGTGTGGCCCGTGATTTAGCTACTTTGCATGATTTATCCATCAATGAACCAAATATTCAATCAGTCCCTGCAAGCATTGATGATGTCATGAAAGTACAACTCAATGCCACTCACCAGTGCCCCAAATACGGCAGTCGAGTGATTAAAGGCATAGATAACAGCAAAACATCGCCAACCTGGCTCAAAGAAAAACTGCGCAGAGCGGGTGTTAAATCCATTCATCCAGTGGTGGACGTCACCAATTATGTGATGATGGAGTTAGGCCAGCCGATGCATGCTTTTGATAAGGATAAGATAGCCGGTGACATCATTGTGCGCATGGCTGAAGACCAGGAACCATTGAAATTATTGGATGGCTCTGATGTTAAGTTGACACCTGAATTCTTGATGATTGCCGATGAAGAAAAACCATTGGCAGTAGCCGGTGTGATTGGCGGTTTGGACAGTGGCGTTACTGGCCAAACTGCGGATATTGTATTGGAATCGGCTTATTTTGATCCTGCCACCATCATGGGTAAATCCAGAAAGTTGGGTGTGCACACCGAATCCAGCATGCGATTTGAACGCGGTGTTGATTGGGATTTACAGGAAGCGGCTTTACATCGTGCCACTGAGTTGATTGTTGACATTTGTGGTGGTCAGGTCGGTCCTGTAAAAATGGACGAAATGTCTTCAGAGTTGCCACAGCAAAACACAATTGTGTTAACTGAAGAAAAACTCAACCGGGTATTGGGATTCGAAGTGGCCACTGAAAAAGTCACACAAATATTCAAATCACTGGGATTTGACACCAGTTATAAAAATGGTCAATGGCAAGTCGTTTCACCCAGTTGGCGTTTTGATATGGCCATTGCCGAAGATTTGATTGAAGAAGTCGTCAGGGTAGTTGGCTATGATCAAATGCCATCACATCGATTACATTCAACAGACGCGATCCGTGTCATTCCAGAAGCCGTCAGACACACACTAACCATTAAAACCCAATTGAGTGAAATGGGTTATCAGGAAGTCATCAATTATTCTTTTGTGGCCGAAAAACAATTACAAAATCTGGGCCTGGAAGCCGATGGTTTTGCTTTGGCTAATCCATTGAATAATGACATGGCTGTGATGCGCACTCATTTGTTGCCAGGTGTGCTGGCCAACATCAAAGCCAATATATCTCGGCAAGAAGCTGACTTGGCATTGTTTGAAATGGGTAAAGTGTTCAAAAATGATGGAAACATCACTCAAAATGACGCCTTGTTGTTGGCCAAGACCGGTCTAAACAAGCAAGAGCAATGGGGTGTGGCTACGCAAAAAGTGGATTTCTTTGACCTTAAAGGTGATGTCGAGCAGCTGCTGACTGATGTGACAGGGCCATTGACCTTTGTTCAGTCTGCCAACGATTTTCTGCATCCAGGTCGTCAGGCGGATGTGTTGATTGATGGTCAACTGGTTGGCTATATGGGGCAGCTTCATCCTGCAGTTTGTCAAAAAATGAAAATCAAGCAGGATGTCTATGTGGCAAATTTTGTCGTAAAAGCCATTCAGGACATTGTCTTGCCACAATGGCAATCAGTTTCTAAATTCCCTAAAATCAGACGTGACTTATCCATTCTTATCAGTGATGAATTGAGTTGGCATCAAGTGTCCGAGGCAGTTAAACAAAGCCTTGGCGAGCAAGCCGAGCTTCTGGTCGGCCTGAATCTGTTTGATGTTTACAAAGGTGAACACATTGAAAAAGGATACAAAAGTCTTGCCATGGCTCTGATTTTTCAGGAAAAAAATCGAACTTTAGAGGATAAAGAGGTAGACAAACTGGTGTCAAAGGCTGTATCCTTTTTAGCAGAACAATTTAACGCAGAAGTAAGGACATGACAGAAACAGTTACAAAAACTGATTTGGCAGAGATTTTGTATATGGAAGTTGGCCTCAATAAACGTGAGGCCAGCGAGTTCGTCAGTGTCTTTTTTGAAACCATCAAGGAGCAATTGTTGGCGGGTCATGGTGTTAAATTATCTGGTTTTGGAAATTTTGAATTAAGAGACAAAAAATCAAGACCTGGTAGAAACCCCAAAACGCTGGAGGAAATTCCGATTTCAGCCAGACGTGTGGTGGCTTTTAAACCCGGTCAAAAATTGAGGAATACGATAGAAACATATGCTGGATCAAGGCCATAATAAGTCCCTGCCGCCCATTCCCGCAAAGCGTTATTTCACCATTGGTGAAGTTTCGACCTTGTGTAATGTAAAGCAACACGTCCTGCGCTACTGGGAAAATGAGTTTGATAACTTAAACCCGGTTAAGCGTCGTGGTAACAGACGTTACTACCAGCGTAATGACGTGATGATGATACGCCAGATTCGCAGTTTATTGTATGATCATGGTTACACCATTTCAGGTGCCAGACAAAAACTCAATGGTAAAGTTTCGGAAAAAGAAGCCAGCAAATCCTATCAGGTGATTCAGCAAACCCGAATTGAGTTAGAAGAAATTCTGGATTTGTTGAAATAAACCATATTCTTAAATTTGCCTAAATAATCGTTTTTCCAGAGGTTTATTCATCAATTCTTTGTGATAGAATACGCCGCACGTCGGAACGTAGCGCAGCCTGGTAGCGCACCACAATGGGGTTGTGGGGGTCGGAGGTTCGAATCCTCTCGTTCCGACCAATATTTTTCCTGTTAAATTCTTGATTGTAATCAAGCAAAAGCCCGTATCTACCAATCTTTAGTCTTATGACCGTTTCAAAAGGTCATCTGGATTGATATAATCCAGCCCAGCTTAAGTTCCTGAATTGATCAGGGAATCCTTAATAATTTGGAGAAATCAATGAAACAACCAGTCAGAGTCGTCGTAACCGGCGCCGCCGGCCAAATTGGCTACCAACTCTTATTCAGAATTGCAGCAGGTAATATGCTGGGTCCGGATCAGCCTGTTATTTTGCATTTACTTGAAATTCCACCTGCCATGAATGCAGTTCAGGGTGTGGTCATGGAATTGGAAGACTGTGCGTTTCCTTTGTTGCATGGTGTGGTTGCCACTGACGATGCCAATGTGGCATTCAAAGATGCCAACTATGCTTTATTGGTGGGTGCCATGCCGCGTGGACCAGGCATGGAACGCAGCGACTTGTTACAAGCCAATGCCAAGATTTTCTCGGTTCAAGGCAAAGCCATCAATGACCATGCTTCCAAAGACATCAAAGTTTTGGTTGTCGGTAACCCCGCCAACACCAATGCCTTGATTGCGCAACAAAATGCACCTGATATTAACCCAGCACAATTCACGGCCATGACCCGTTTGGATCACAACCGTGCTTTGGCTCAATTGGCCGGTAAATACGACGTACAAACCAGCGACATCAAACGCATGACCATTTGGGGTAACCATTCATCAACACAGTATCCGGACATTTCCCAAGTACAAATCAATGGCGAAACATTGTCAGATGTGGATCAGGTCTGGTATGTTGATGATTTTATTCCAACTGTACAACAACGTGGTGCAGCCATCATCAAGGCGCGTGGTGCTTCCTCAGCGGCATCAGCGGCGTCATCTGCCATTGACCACATGAGAAATTGGGCTTTGGGCACGGATGAAGGCGATTGGGTTTCAATGGCCATTCCATCAGACGGCAGCTACGGCGTTGAGCCAGGCGTAATTTTTTCATATCCGGTAACCTGTGCCAATGGTGAATACACCATCGTGCAGGATTTACCAGTCAGTGAATTTTCACAAAGCAGAATTGATGCCACAGAAGCAGAACTCAGAGAAGAGCGCGCTGCCGTTGAACATTTGTTTTAATTTCTGTTGAGTTAATTATGAGAGCCGCACATGTTGCGGCTTTTTTATGCTTGGTAGAAAAACAACCATCGGATTGGAAGAACGCCGGACTGATGAAATATTCGGGTTTAATCTGTATAATTCACTTTTTTTTGAAGGACAGTGTCATGATCAGTGCAAACATTCCACAAACCCCCGCTGTAAAAAACGAACCCATCAACGAATACCGTCCAGGCTCTGCTGAGACTTTGGCATTACAACATGCCATGGATCAGATGTCAGCTGAACAAGTAGACATTCCTTGTTATATTGGTGGAAAAGAAATCAGAACCGGGCAGGTTGAAAATGTGGTGATGCCTCATGATCATCAACACGTGCTGGGTCAATTTCATAATGGTGGTGCTCAAGAATTGAATGCCGCAGCTGATGCAGCCATCAAAGCACAGCATGATTGGGCTAGCTTACCCTGGCAAACCCGTGCTGCTGTATTTTTAAAAGCCGCTGATTTAATCGCCGGACCTTACCGCAACATCATCAATGCCGCCACCATGCATGGCCAATCCAAAAACTGTTTTCAGGCGGAAATTGATTCTGCTTGTGAACTGATTGATTTTTTGCGCTTCAATGCCTGGTATTACGAACAAATCATGAAGCAACAACCGGTTTCATCACCCGGTGTATGGAATCAGGTTGATTGGCGACCTTTGGAAGGGTTTGTGACGGCCATTACACCATTTAACTTTACCGCCATTGCCGGAAACTTACCCGCCACACCAGCGATGCTGGGTAACACCGTGGTTTGGAAACCTTCTGGTACACAAATGCTGTCTGCTTATGTCATCATGCAGGTGTTCAAAGAAGCGGGCCTGCCAGATGGGGTGATTAACATGGTAGCAGCCGATGGTCCAGTGGCTGGAGCGGCTTTGTTACCAAGACCTGAATTGGCAGGCGTTCACTTCACGGGTTCAACACCGACCTTCCAACATATTTTTGCAGAAGTGGGTGGCAACATTGGTCGTTATCATTCATACCCGCGTTTGGTGGGTGAAACTGGTGGCAAGGACTTTGTATTTGCCCATGAGTCTGCCAATCCTGTGGCTGTGGCCACTGCTTTGTCACGTGGTGCGTTTGAATACCAGGGACAAAAATGTTCTGCCGCTTCAAGGGCTTATATTCCATCTAACATGTGGAATGAGGTCAAAGAGCGTTTGGTTGAAGACATCCAGTCATTCAAGATGGGTACGACCCGCGATTTCAGCAACTTCGTCAATGCTGTGATCGATGAGCGTTCCTTCGATAAAATCAAATCTTATGTGGATTTTGCAGCCCAAGCCAATGACGCTGAAATCATTGTGGGTGGTGTTTGTGACAAGTCAGAGGGTTATTTTGTTGAGCCTACA
The DNA here is from genome assembly GCA_030426705.1 of Gammaproteobacteria bacterium. GTDB lineage: Bacteria > Pseudomonadota > Gammaproteobacteria > Xanthomonadales > Marinicellaceae > Marinicella. The sequence continues at coordinate 473 of JAUHXW010000175.1, read as the reverse complement.
GTGATTGTGACTTCAAATCCAGAGTTCAAAACCATGCGTGAAGAAATCTTTGGTCCGGTTTTAACCATCTATGTTTATGATGAAAAAGATTTTGAAGACACTTTGGATTTATGTGACCAAGGTTCAATCTATGCTTTGACCGGTGCGATATTTGCTCAGGATCGTTATATGATTGCCCACATGTCAAATCGTCTACGCAATGCGGCAGGTAATTTCTACATCAATGACAAACCAACCGGTGCCGTTGTTGGACAACAACCCTTTGGTGGTGGCAGAGCCTCTGGAACCAATGACAAAGCAGGCAGTGCTCTGAACTTGTATCGCTGGTTGTCACCAAGAACCATCAAGGAAACCTTCGTGCCGCCTACCGATTATCGCAATCCGTTTTTGGGGTAATAATTTAAAGCAAATTGCTTCGTAATCGTCGTCCTCGGGCTTGACACGGGGACCCATTTTTAAGAGCTATGGCAGAA
>JAUHXW010000174.1 GCA_030426705.1 Gammaproteobacteria bacterium | reverse complement strand
AACATCATTGACAATTCATTCATAAAAGCAATGTTGATATCACGTTGGGTGTTTTCAATCGCTTTGGCGGCTTCGGCCACTTTGATTGAAGGCGCTACGTGCGTGCCGGCAGTGACGATTTTTTGGTAGATTGCATTGATATTCTTGGCTGTTTGCTGATTTGAACCGGCCACGACTTTGACAATGGAAGCAAGTGTGTTGATCTTATCTCCCGGGTTGATTCTTTCCGGTGAATAACCCAAAAAGAACCCATCATTGAGCGTTAATCCACTGCGAGCCGCCAGGATTTTGGCACAAACACCTTCGGTGGCCCCTGGATAGACCGTTGACTCATAAATAACTGTGTCACCGCGAGTTAACAACGTCCCAATGGTCTCTGAAGCTTGGACTAAGGGACTCAAGTCAGGTGTGTTGTTTTCATCCACCGGGGTTGGTACAGTGATGATGTAGTGGTTGGCTTCCGCTATGCCAATTTCATCAGCCGTAAAACTCAAGTTGGTGGTCGACTGCAAGGCTTCACTGCTGACTTCTTGGGTGTGGTCTTGATTTTGCTTGAGTTCATAAACCCGCCGTTGGCTGATGTCATAGCCAACAACTGGATAATGTTTTGCCAATGCCACAGCCAAAGGCAAGCCCACATAACCCAAACCAATAACAGCAATTTTTATATCACTTTCATTCATTCAAATATCAAATGCCGGTAATTTCTTCTCAACCAAATTTTGTGACAAGCGCACATAATGTGGCAAACCATCTTCATTGTAAGGTGGATAAGCTTCGCCGACAATCAATGGTTGCATGTACTGACGACAAGCATCGGTGATACCAAAACCATCTTCGGTGATGTATTCCCGTGGCAGCATTTTTTCAACATTGGCCAAATCCTTTAATTCTGCGGTGGCAATTTCCCATTGATAAGGCTCATCTTGTAGCCTTTTGATGATTGGCATGACTGAATTTCTGCCAGCCACAGCCAACTCAATGGCTTTCTCTCCCACTGCATAGGCTTGTTCCAAGTCTGTTTTTGAAGCCAGATGACGGGCCGAACGTTGTAAATAGTCACTGATGGCATAGTGGTATTTGTAACCCAGGTTGTCCTTGACCATTTGTGCAATCACCGAGGCCACACCACCCAATTGCGCATGGCCAAAGGCATCGGTGGTGCCGGCATCGGCCAAGAACTTACCATCAGGGTTTCTGACACCTTCAGACACCACCACTGAACAATAACCATGGTTATCAACAGACCATTTGACGCGCTCAAGAAAAGCCTGTTGGTCAAATGGAATTTCCGGGAACAGTATGATTTGTGGCGGTTCATCATGGCTTTTGGCAGCCAAGCCACCAGCCGCAGCAATCCAACCCGCATGGCGACCCATCACCTCAAGGATAAACACTTTGGTTGAGCTCTCGGCCATGGACTCCACATCCAAACTGGCTTCCATGATTGAAGTGGCAATGTACTTCGCTGTGGTGCCAAATCCTGGACAGGTATCGGTGACTGGTAAATCGTTGTCAATGGTTTTGGGCACACCGATACAAGTGACATCCAAACCCCGGGCTTTGGCCATTTGTGACACCTTGAAAGCCGTATCAGACGAATCACCGCCACCGTTATAGAGAAAGTAACCAATATTATGCGCTTTGAACACATCAATCAAGCGCTCGTATTCTGCTTTTTGTGCTTCCATGTCTTTCAGTTTATAGCGACAAGAACCAAACGCACCGCCAGGTGTATGCCGCAAAGCAGCAATGTCTTCAGCACTGTGTTGAGCGGTATCGACCAACTCTTCTCGCAGCACGCCAATAATACCGTTTTTGGCACCAAACACAGTGCCCACTTCAGGGTTTTTTCTGGCCGCTTCAATCACGCCACAAGCGGTGGCATTGATGACGGCGGTCACACCGCCAGACTGACAATAGAGGGCATTTTTCTTAGACATAAGTTTTATCCTTGCTGTTATTTCGAGGTTCGTATTGACTAAACTGCTTCGTGCGTGTACTGTAGCACGTTTTTTACGCTCAAAGACCTGCGTCGATGGTTATGAGGTTTTCAATCACAGGATTTTACCTGATTAAAAGCTTCATTGCATGACCTCAAACAGCAAATAATGCCATCATGGTTTCGTCACTTATCAGGTTTTTGAAACAACTATTCAGCAAAGAGCAAACTATGAGAATCGTATTATTAGGCGCTCCAGGTAGCGGCAAAGGCACCCAAGCCAAACTCATCATTGAAAAACTGAACATTCCACACATTTCAACCGGCGACTTATTGCGCGGTGCCATCGCGGCCAAAACCGAACTGGGTCTGGCGGCCAAAGAAGTGATGGACAAAGGTGACTTGGTTTCCGATGAAATCGTATTGGGCATGTTAAAAGAGCGTTTGAGCGAAGAAGATGCGCAGCAAGGCTTTATTCTTGACGGTTTCCCCAGAAACGTTAAACAAGCAGAAATGTTGGAAAATTTGTTAAAGGAGCTGGAAATCTCATTGGATCACGCGCTGTTGATTGAAGTTGATCCCGATGAAGTGGTGGCCAGAATCGCCAAAAGAGCAGAGATCGAAGGCCGTACAGATGACACCGAAGAAGTGGTCAGAAACCGTTTGAATGTATACAAAGAACAAACTGCTCCGGTCGCTGACTTCTACAAACAACAAGACATTGTCACCGAAATCCTCGGTAAAGGCAGTATCGAAGACGTACAAGAGCGCATTCAGGCGGTTTTACGCTTTTAAGCAACCCCTTACTTTCACAGCTTACAGCATCAAAAACTGTAAGCTGTGAAAATCAAAAAATCACCCACCCCGGGGTTGTTCAAATCCATTTTTAAAGATAGGAATTTCAGCAGCTGCTTCAATGGCCCCAATATCAACCCGATTGTTCACCACCCGATCAAAATTCAAAAAATCAAAATCACCATATGTCCATGCCAAATAAAAAGGCGGTGGGAAGGGAATGATGCCACTGGGCTCTGCATAACCCTTGTCTACTACCGGTGAAGTAATTGGCGGTGCAAAAAACTCTAGCTGTGGATCAGCCGAAATATTTCCAGACATGTTGTCAAATGTACCACTGACACTCTGATAGTCATTGTTATATAAATAAAATAGTGGGTCTCCTTGTGTGTTTGTTATACCAATTACATCCTCTCCATAATTATTCCAAAGTATATTGTTGGCTATAAAGGCCGCTTCTGTATATTGACTAACAATCAATCCTGCTTTGCTGCTGCCACCATTAAATTGATCATAATAGCTGTTACTAACCACAGTGTTATTGATGAAATAAAACCTATCAGCTACAGAAGAAACAGTGCCATAGTCACTTTCATTGTTAAAGAACACACTGTTTTTAACGGTCAGCTTGGCGCCATCACCGCGTAATGCGGATGACCTATTTGACCGATTATTCATAAAAAACAAACGATCAATGGTGACACTACCTTCATACCCATTACTAAGTCTGAACCCTAAACCAGAGGTGTTGTAGGCGATTGAAGATTGCTCATGATACAAGCCATTATTTATAGACAAAACGCTGATATGAATGCTACCTGTTATGGCGGATGAAGATTGGTCGGTATAAAAGCTGATAACCCGATTGCTGTTATCGCCATCTAACACTGTATCCAGTGGATTGAGGGATTGTTCGGCACAATCATTATCCCAACTTCCAGATATTTCGATGTCATGGTTTTCACCCATATAAAAGCGAAAACCATAGTCGTTGAGCGGAACATAAGTCCCTGTTTTGATTTTAATGACATCATCCTGGCCATTACTCTCAGTGATATCCAAAACGGTTTCTAACATGGTGGAGTTAGAAACACAAAAGGTGGCGGCCTGAACATTTGTTGCTAACAGCAAACAAGCAGTCAAAAATGTTGTTGTTTTCATGATAAATTCCTCACTTGCAGAAGTTATTTACTCTTACAAATGCCAATCATGTTGAAAACAACACAGTTTTTTTGAAAATTTATTAGAGACCTTTGCTCGATTCGTGATCAAAGGTCTCTATTAAACTTTGGTGATTTGAAAACGCCAGACACCTTGCTCTTGGTTCAAACATTGCAATTCATGTCCAAAACGCTCACACCATGTTTCAAAATCGAGTTCGGCATGTTCGTCGGTCACATCAATGGTCACCACAACACCTGCAGGCAAGTCCTGCAACGTTTTTTTGAGTAGCATTAAGGGCATCGGACAATTGAGTCCTTTGGCATCAATGTGTTGGCTATTTTTATCGGTCATGCAGAGATTGTAAGGGCAGTCTGGAAAGTTGCAAGTTTTGCTGTTGAGATTTCTGAAACCCCCAAAAAAGAAAAGACCGCCTGATGAAGCGGTCTTTTTGGGCATAGAGATCAAGAAAGGGGGAAAAGGGTGTGTGTGAGCTTGACCTCTAACTTGTTACCCATTTTAAGGGTCAACAGAAATATTAATGTGATGATGCTCACAAAAACAAAAAAGGCCCTGAAAAAAGTTCCAGAGCCTTTTATATACAGGTGTAAAGGGGGATGATTACATCATGCCGCCCATACCACCCATGCCGCCCATGCCGCCCATATCAGGCATTGGCGCTTCTTCTTTTGGCAGTTCAGCAATCATACATTCAGTGGTGATCATCAAGCCAGCAACAGACGCTGCATGTTGTAAAGCAGAACGGGTCACTTTGGCAGGGTCCAGAACACCTTCAGCAATCATGTCAACGTATTCACCAGTGGCCGCATTGTAACCGTAGTTGCCTTTTCCGTTTTTCACTTCGTTAACCACTACTGATGACTCTTCACCACAGTTGTTAACGATTTGACGCAGAGGCTCTTCCATCGCAGTGATGGCAATAGAGATACCGACATTTTGATCTTCATTGGCGCCTTTTAAGCCGATAACTTCAGCTTGGGCACGCAATAAGGCCACACCACCACCCGGTACCACACCTTCTTCAGTGGCAGCACGGGTTGAGTGCAAGGCATCATCAACACGGTCTTTCTTCTCTTTCATTTCAACTTCGGTGGCAGCACCCACTTTGATCACAGCAACACCGCCGGCCAATTTAGCCACACGCTCTTGCAATTTTTCTTTGTCGTAATCACTGGTTGCATCTTCGATTTGCGCACGGATTTGGTTCACGCGCGCTTCGATTTCAGAGGCTTCACCAGCGCCATCGATGATGGTGGTGTTGTCTTTGTTCACTTGAATGCGTTTGGCAGAACCCAAATCTTCCAAAGTGGCTTTGTCCAATTGCAAACCGACTTCTTCAGAAATCACAGTACCACCGGTCAACACAGCAATGTCTTCCAGCATGGCTTTTCTGCGGTCACCGAAACCAGGCGCTTTAACCGCACAAACCTTAACTGTACCGCGCATGTTGTTAACCACCAAAGTAGCCAAAGCTTCACCTTCGATGTCTTCAGCGATGATGAACAATTTCTTGCCGGTTTTGGCCACAGCTTCCAATACTGGTAGTAAATCACGTATGTTAGAGATTTTCTTATCGTGTAATAAGATAAACGCATCATCCAAATCAGCAGACATGGTCTCCTGGTTGGTGATGAAGTAAGGTGACAAGTATCCACGGTCAAATTGCATACCTTCAACCACGTCCAGCTCGTTTTCCAATCCAGAGCCTTCTTCAACAGTGATAACGCCTTCATAACCCACTTTATCCATCGCCTTGGCAATGATTTCACCGACAGCAGCGTCAGAGTTAGCTGAGATGGTAGCAACTTGAGAAATGGCTTTAGACTCTTTACACGGCGTGGCTTGTGCTTTGATCGCATCAACCGCAACAGCAACTGCTTGGTCAATACCACGTTTCAAATCCATTGGGTTGCGTCCCGCAGCCACAGCTTTCAAACCTTCGCGAACAAAAGCTTGCGCCAAGATGGTCGCTGTAGTGGTACCGTCACCGGCCACGTCATTGGTTTGAGAAGCGACTTCTTTAACCATTTGCGCGCCCATGTTTTCAAACTTGTCTTCCAGTTCGATTTCTTTGGCCAAAGATACACCGTCTTTGGTTACCGTCGGGGCACCAAAACTTTTTTCCAAGACCACATTGCGGCCCTTAGGACCCAAAGTAACTTTAACTGCGTTGGCTAATACGTTTACACCACGCGCCATTTTGGCACGTGCGTCTTCTGAAAATTTGACTTCTTTTGCACTCATTGTTCTTATCCTATGATTCCGATGATGTCTTCTTCTTTCATGACGAGGTATTCTTCGCCATCCACCTTAACTTCGCTGCCAGAGTATTTACCGAACAATACTTGGTCTCCCGCTTTAACATCCAAAGCGCGAACTTCGCCATTGTCCAAAATACGGCCGTTACCTACCGCAACCACTTCACCACGTTGTGGCTTTTCAGTGGCAGATCCTGGCAACACAATACCACCCGGAGAAGTGGTTTCCTCTTCAAC
>JAUHXW010000173.1 GCA_030426705.1 Gammaproteobacteria bacterium | reverse complement strand
GTCAAAGAATCCGGCTTTGGTCGTGAAGGCGGCAAAGAAGGTTTGTATGAATACCTGAAACCGAAGGCTGGCAAAAGCAGTAAACGCCATTCAAACAGCAATAAAACCGAAAAGCCACAACTGACACCCATTGAAGGCATCGATAAAACCCCAAAAATGTATATCGGTGGCAAGCAAGTACGACCTGATGGCGGTTACTCTTATGCCATTCACAATGCCAAAGGTGAAATCATCACACACGTTGGTTTGGGTAATCGCAAGGATGTGCGCAATGCGGTAGAAGCCGCTGCGAACAGCAAGACCTGGTCACAAATGAACCCCTACCAACGACAGCAAGTGATGTATTTTATGGCTGAAAACCTGTCATACCGACAGGAAGAGTTTGTGGAACGTTTGATGGCTTTTGGTCACAGCAAAAAACAAGCGGAAAGCGAAGTTGAGGCCAGTATCGAGCGCATCAATTACTATGCTGCCTGGTGTGATAAATACGACGGTCAGGTACATGGCGTGCCGTTGCGCGGCGTGGCTATGGCGATGCATGAACCGATTGGAATCATCGCCATTCAATGTCCGGATGAAGCACCTTTGCTCAGTTTTGTTTCTTTGTTGGCTCCAGCGATGGCGATGGGTAATCGCGTGGTGATGACGGCCAGTGAAGCCTTTCCTTTACCGGCTTTGGATTTTTATCAGGTACTCAATACTTCAGATGTGCCAGCAGGCACCGTCAACATCATCAGTGGTTCACAACAGGAACTGGTTAAACCATTGGCAGGTCATATGAATGTGGATGCCATGTGGCATTTTGGTGAACACGCTGAAACAGTGGAAAAAGAATCCGCCACCAACCTCAAACGCACCTGGACGACCTCAGGCAACAAGGATTGGCATCTTGATGGTCATGGACAAATATTCCTGCGTCATGCCTCACAAATTAAAAACATCTGGACACCTTATGGCGAATAATATCAACAGTGACACAGAAAGCGGCACCCACCTGAGGGCAGCCGACTTTATCAACAGCATTCGGGCGATGTTGCCCAAACCATTCAATGCCAAAGTGGCCATGATTCTCGGCTCGGGCTTGGGTTCAGTGACTGAAAAGGCGGAAATATTGGCAGAAATCGCCTACAAAGACATCCCGGGCTTCCCAGAAACAGGTGTGACCGGACATTCTGGCTCTTTGTTTCTGACCTTAATTAATGGTCATCCACTGATTATTCTTAATGGCCGCATTCACTTTTATGAACAAGGTGATGCCAGTGCCATGGCGCCAGTGATTGCCACCTTAAAAGCCATTGGGGTTGAAACCCTGATCATCACCAATGCGGCAGGTTCTTTACTCAATGCGGCGCCAGGTTCAGTGATGATGATAAAAGACTACATCAATTTCACCGGCCAATCCCCGCTATTTGGGGTCAATAACAACAACCGTTTTGTCAGCATGAGTAAAGCCTACGACTCGCAATACCGTTATCATTTGCGCCAAATTGCTGAGAAAAATGACATCCATCTGGCGCAAGGGGTATATGCCTGGATGGCTGGCCCACAATTTGAAACACCAGCAGAAATCCGTGCCATTCGCATGATGGGCGCTGATGCGGTAGGCATGTCCACCGTTCCGGAAACCATTCTGGCTCGCTATCACAACATGAAAGTCGCCGCCTTATCAATCATCACCAATTACGGTGCCGGCATGGAAGACGTGCGCTTGAGCCACGAGCAAACCCTGGAATACGCCCCCAAAGCCGCCGCCAAAGTGCAAGTACTGATCAGCGGCTTTTTGGAATATTTGTATTCAGCTAAATGATGAAATGTAAAAATTGCAATGAAAATGGGATTGGCATAATTGACAGTTTAGCCAATTCAGTTTTTGGGAAAATAAGATGCAAAAAATGCTTCCATCAATTTTCTCTGAATTTGGTTTTAGCTTTTATGTATATGGCCATAGAAGCAAGTTTAACCATTGCATCAGCCATTTATTCAATTTATGTAGCTAATGCATGGCCTTTTATTTTATTTATCCTCTTGGTTTTAGTGATGAGGATTTTAATATTTCCATTATTGGTAACTCAGGTTCCTCAACGTAAAAAATTTCGACCAATGGGCGAACCTTAAATCAACTACCTTTTCAAATACACTTACACACCCCTAACCCATCTCAAGAGGGGAAATAGGTTCCACTTTTTTATGATATTGCTTGGATAGAATCAAGCTCTTACAGTTTTTGTTGCTCCAGCTACTGGCAAGGTCAAGCTCCCCTCTTGAGAGGGGGTTGGGGGTGTGTTCATAGTTCTCACTAATTAATGGCCTATCAAACTAAAAATAATTAAATAATTATCTGTACCTGTGGCCGTTTTTGCATAAAAATAGATTGTCCAAGAATCAATGAACTGGTGAATTTTTGTGACATTCCTGCCCCAAGAGATAATCAAAAACAAACGTGACGGTCGTGAATTGAGCACCGAAGAAATCAATTTCTTTGTGCGTGGCATCACCGACAACAGCATCACCGAAGGCCAAATTGCCGCTTTGGCCATGGCCATTTACTTCCAACAAATGACCATTGCTGAATGCAGAACGTTAACTGAAGCGATGAAGTCATCCGGTCAGGTTTTGGACTGGGGTCATTTACATTTAAACGGGCCAGTGATTGATAAGCATTCTACGGGTGGTGTCGGTGACAAAATCTCCCTGATGCTGGCCCCCATCATAGCGGCTTGTGGTGGTTATGTACCGATGATTTCCGGACGTGGTTTGGGTCATACCGGTGGCACTTTGGACAAACTGGAAGCCATTCCTGGTTATAACACACAAGTCAGTATCAGTGATTTTCAAAAAATTGTGGCCAACAAGGGTTGTTCAATCATTGGCCAAACGGCCAACCTGGCACCGGCCGATAAACGTGTTTATGCCACCCGTGACATCACTGCCACGGTGGAAAGCGTACCACTGATTACCGCGTCTATACTTTCTAAAAAACTGGCAGCTGGACTGGATGGTTTGGTGATGGATGTAAAATGTGGCAGCGGCGCGTTTGCCGATAATTTCGTGATGGCCAAAGACATTGCTAACAGCATTGTCAATGTCTCATCGATTCCAACCAGAGCCTTGATAACTGACATGAATCAAGTCATAGGGCACTCAGCAGGTCATGCCGTTGAAGTCAAAGAAACCATTGATTACCTGCTAGGTCTTTCTGAAGACGTTGCACTGCATGAACTGGTGGTCAGTTTGTGCGCTGAGTTGTTATTGGTGGGACACCTGGCAGCCGATATCAATGAAGCCAAACAACAAGTGAACCAAGCCATTGACTCAGGTAAAGCCGCTGAAAAGTTTGCACAAATGGTCAGTGAACATGGTGGCCCCAATGATTTACTTGAGCATCCGCGTAAATATTTGGCTGAAGCCTCAATGATTGAGCCTATTTTTGCTGCTGATGACGGCTTTGTGGCATCAATTGATTGTCGTAAGATAGGTTTAAGCATCATTGATTTAGGGGGTGGGCGTACCAAAGCCAGCGATGAAATCAACCACACTGTGGGTTTTACTCAAATAGCTAAAGTCGGTGATTATGTCGATTCACAAACCCCTCTGGCGATGATCCATGCCAATGATCAAGACAGCATGAACCAGGCCAAAAAGCGCTTCAGAACTTCTTTCCAAATCAGCAACAAAAGAACCAAAGCACCAACAGTCATTATAGAGCAACTGTGATTGTTTGACTCTGGTCAAGATTCAGATTGTTTGTCACTGCTTTGCCTTTACAGTTTTATTTTGTCTGACCTATTATCTTTGTAATCTTACATTGAGGGAATTCTGGCGTGCATGATTTGATGTTATTGGCCATCATTTGGGTCAGTGTGTTTTTTGCTGCCTTAATGGCACAAATTACACGGTTGACACCCGTTTTGTGGTTTTTATTTTTTGGCACCTTATTGACCAATGTGGGTTTACTGCCCAAAGAACTACCTCAATTTATCAAAGACATTTCAGAACTGGGCATCATTATCATCATGTTTGCCCTCGGTTTTGAGGAAAACGTCAATACCTTTGTCAAAAGCATCAAACGTTCCTGGGGGATTGCATTTTTTGGTGCTTTGATACCTTTTTGTGTGGCCTATTCACTTTCCTGGGTTTATTGGCAAGACCCCAATATTGCCTTGCTTGTTGGCTTGGCCATGACCGCCACCGCTGTTTCATTAACTATGGTTTCATTAAAATCAGAAGGCCTTAACACCACTTCAGCAGCCACCGGCATAATGACTTCAGCGGTACTGGATGACATTGCATCATTGGCTCTGGTTGCCATTTTGGTGCCAATTGCTGCTGGTGAAGGCAGTCTTGATATTGCGGGCATTGGTTTGATTTTAGGCAAAGCCCTGGTTTTCTTCCTGGTTGTGATCATCATCGGTAAATGGCTCTTTCCAACCAGTACCGGCTGGGTGAAAAAAATTCCTATTATTGGCCAAATTAATTTACGTGGCTTGCTGTCTATGGGGCATGGTGAATACGTGATTCTGTCTTTATTGCTGATTGCTGTATCGGTGGGTCTGCTTGCCCATGAGTTTGGCTTCCATCCTGCCATTGGTGCCTACATGGCTGGTCTGGTGATTCGCAGTGAATACTTTGATTTCCATCAGGAACAACAAAAAGACAACTACAACAAGGCCAGAGAAATTATCGACAACGTGGCTTTCACCTGGATTGGTCCGGTGTTTTTCGTCACCATGGGTACTTACCTCATCTTTGATTTGGATATGTTAATAGATGTCATACCAGAAGCCCTGTTGCTGTTTGCGGGCTTGTTTGTAGGACAGATTTTGTCCGCCGGACTGGCTGCTAAATACACAGGAAAATTTTCCTGGCCCGACAGTTGGATGATTGGATTTGGCATGTTGGGGCGGGCTGAATTGGCTTTTGTGGTGATGAACATCGCTTTTGTTCAGTACCAAATCTTTACCCTGGAAGTGTTTTATACCTTGATGATAACTGCCTTTTTACTCAATGTTTCGGTACCCGTAACGATTAAGTTTTGGAAGCTGAAGTTTTATCAAAATAATCCAGCTGACAGCCAAACTAAAACAGCGGAATAGTTGCCAAAGAAAATAGCCATCGGTTACAATACACGTCCTTTCTGAGCATAACTATTTCACCCAATCATGACTAAATTTGTATTTGTCACTGGTGGTGTGGTTTCATCTCTTGGAAAGGGCATTGCGGCTGCCTCTCTGGCTTCGCTTCTCGAGTCACGCGGCTTGCGTGTCACCATGATGAAATTAGACCCATACATCAATGTCGATCCCGGCACCATGAGCCCCTTTCAACACGGCGAAGTTTTTGTCACCGAAGACGGTGCTGAAACCGATTTGGACTTGGGTCATTATGAACGTTTTGTGCGCACCAAAATGTCGCGCAACAACAATTACACCTCCGGCCAAATCTATGAATCGGTGATTCGTAAAGAACGCCGCGGTGACTATTTGGGCGGTACAGTTCAGGTCATTCCACACATCACTGATGAAATCAAATCCAAAGTTCGCAAAGCGGCTGAAGGTTTTGATGTCATCATGGTAGAAATCGGCGGCACTGTAGGTGACATTGAATCTTTGCCCTTTATGGAAGCCATCCGTCAAATGGGCGTGGAAGAAGGTCGTAACAATGCGATGTTTGTGCACTTGACTTTGGTGCCTTATATCAGCGCCGCTGGTGAATTGAAAACCAAACCCACTCAGCACTCAGTCAAAGAATTGCGTTCTATCGGTATTCAACCAGACATTTTATTGTGTCGTGCAGGACACCCTATTCCAGAATCAGAACAACAAAAAATCGCTTTGTTCACCAACGTAGAAGCCAGAGCGGTGATTCCGGTGATGGACTGTAATAACATCTACCAAATCCCTGAAATGTTGAGCAATGAAGGTTTTGATGCATTGGTGGTCGAGCGATTTGGCTTGCAATGTGGTGCCACGGATTTATCAGAATGGCAACGCGTAGTTGCAGCGGAAGCCAATACCAAACATCAGGTAACCGTAGGTATGGTGGGTAAATACCTGGATCATTCGGATGCCTATAAATCATTGAATGAAGCCCTGCGTCATGCTGGCATCCCCAATGAAACTCAGGTTGATATTAAACACATCGACTCTGAGGAGCTGGGCGAGACCAAAGACGGTGCGGTATTCAATGATGTCGATGCCATTTTAGTTCCCGGTGGATTTGGTAACCGCGGTTTTGAAGGCAAAATATTTGCCGTTGGATATGCCCGTGAAAACAACATTCCCTACTTGGGTATTTGTTATGGCATGCATGCTGCAGTGATTGACTACGCCAGAAATGTTTGTGGCTTGAAAAGTGCCAACACCACTGAAAATCATGAGGCCACGCCTTATCCAGTGATTGGTCTGATCACTGAATGGATGGATCGTGAAGG
>JAUHXW010000172.1 GCA_030426705.1 Gammaproteobacteria bacterium | reverse complement strand
TACGGCGTTTGGTGCCAAACACAGAAATCAGTTTGCCATCTTCTGAAAAAACCCGCAGTGGCACCTGTAATTTATATTCCTTGATGGATTCTACTGAGGGCAATTCTGGCTCATAGTATTTGTACAAACCATAAATCATGGCAATACCAAGTACCAGAAAAAACAGACCCAACTTGGTTAAAAACCACAATATCCTTAATGTTTTTTTCATTGATTATTCAAACGCTCTTTTGGTTCCCAAGAAAGACTGAACATTATACAATGATTGCAGTCACAACCATGGTCTGACAGCTAAAATTCAAATTAATTTACTTTTTTAAGGAAGCATAAACAGGAATGAAGCAAAAACACATCGTAATCGTTGAGGATGAACAAGACCTCATGGCCAATTATCAAGCGACTTTGGAAAAACATGGTTATCAAGTCACGGGTATCAGCCAACAAAACCAGGCTGTACAATATTTCAGTAACAACAAACCTGATTTGGTGATTCTTGATGTGGGCCTTGGCAGCAATCCGGATGCTGGTTTTGAAATTTGCCAAATGCTCAGGCAACAGTCAGCCACATTACCAATTTTGATGCTCACTGCCAGAGACGACGAAATCGATGTGGTATCAGGTTTGCGCCTTGGCGCTGATGATTATTTAAGCAAAGACATTTCCATGCCGCATTTGCTGGCTCGTGTGGCTGGCTTATTCAGACGTCAAAAAGCCACGGAATCCATAAAACAAACCAATCAAATTAGCCAGGGCGATTTAAAAATTATGGTTGATAATCTGCAAGTTTACTGGAAAGGTGAACTGATTGATTTGACCGTGACTGAATTTTGGATGGTGCAATCTCTGGCACGTTATCCTGGCCAGGTCAAAACCAGAGAACAATTGATGAATGATGCCAACGTGTATGTGGATGACAGCACCATCACATCGCACATCAAACGCATCCGCAAAAAATTCCAAAAAATCGATCAGAATTTCAATCAAATTGACACAGTTCACGGCATGGGATACCGCTGGAAGCCATGAAACTGAAATGGCAAATCAGTATCATCGCTTTTTTAAGCCTGAGCTTTCCCTTGGTGGTCTGGTTTGCTTTCAAAGCCCTGAACAATACCTACCAGGACAACATGCTGGCCGCTGCTGATAAGCAAGCCCAGGTCATTCTTAATAGCATAGAGCAATATTATCAGGACAGACAGCAAGAGCTTCAAGGCTGGGTTTTGCATGAGCTGTCTGATGACATAGCTATAGATGGACAAACCACAGAATGGAACCAAGTTTCCTGGTATCGGGTAGATCGACGCCTGCAATTCAAAGTCGCCAAACAAAACCAACAGCTCTACTTGCTTATTGAAGTCCATGACGACAGTGTGTTTATTGACCTCAACCAGGCATCGGACCGAATCATTTTGGCATTGGGTGAAACCCGGGGAATCAAACGTTTTAATTTAGACAGACAAGCCGAAGGCCCCGTATTCAGTCAACTGCAAGACGATGACTTTGAAGCTTATTGGCACGAAATGGCCAATGGATATCGTGTAGAAATTGCCCTTAACAACATCACTGCCAAACGCTTGGGAATCGCAGCCATTAATCACGGCACGGCAGAATCTGCAGTTACTTTTGGAACATTGAAGGAAGGCCAAATACAGCTCACTCCTTTTTTTAAAGAACAGCAACACTGGAATGATTTTCTTGAAAAAATCACCCCGGAAGACGGCCAATTGACCATCAAAGATTCACAAGGACGAATTTTCTATCAAACCCAAAACGTCAAAACAGAACAACCACAATTCGACTGGATCACTGAACTGATTTACGACATGGCTTTTGATAATGACTGGAATGATGGCAGCTATTTTTTTGGTCAACAGGTACAAAAAAGCTTTTCAGCGGGTCAAATTGAATTAAACATTCAACAAACCGAAGCTCAAATTGCCTTGATACAAACATTTATCCGCTCCCTGTTTTGGATTTTTTTGATTGCATTGACTTTGTTATTAGGCTACTTTCTGTATGCACTGATATTGGCCTGGCGAATCAAAAGACTGAATAAAACTTTACAACATGCCCTGGATGACCGTGGGCGCATCAATACCTTATTACCCTCAAGTCAAGCCAAAGATGAAATCGGTGATTTGTCTCGCGGCATGTCTGCTCTGCTTGATCAAATCAATGATTACACTGCCTATTTGAAACAACTAGGATCTCGCCTTTCGCATGAAATGAAAACCCCTATCAGCATCGTGCACACTTCATTAGAAGTCTTACACATGGAACAACCGGACGATGAGTTTGTGGACCGTGCACTGAATGCCAACAACCGCCTAAAATTTATACTTAATCAGCTCTCAGCTTTAAGCAAACTGAAACAATCGATTGCCGAAAGCGAAGTTGAGGCATTCGAAATCAACACATTCATCAAAGAGCTTTGTAAAGGCTATCAGCTAACCAGCCAGCAAATCATATTTAAACCATGCATTGGTGAACTAAAAACCCAAGGCTCCAAAGAGTTGTTGGCCCAGGCTCTGGATAAACTGGTTCAAAACGCCCTGGACTATATTGGTCTTGATGACACCATCACAATCAGCACCCAGCAGCTCACAAAAACGAAACAATACAACATCAAAGTGACCAACACCGGTTCGCAAATTTCACCCAAACACTTGCCATACCTGTTTGAGTCATTAAGTTCATTCAGAGATCAAAAATCACCACAACCGCATTTAGGACTTGGACTGTACATTGCCAAACTTATTTGTGATTTTCATCAAGCCACATTGGAAGCAAACAATCTCGACCACCCTGAGGCAGTCGAGTTTACCATCACCGGAATGCTCTTACAGTAATGCGTTTGCACGATTAAAAATCAATCCTTACTCACACGCTCAGTCAAATAAGCCACCTGTAGTTCTAACAACTTGATTTCTCTGATGACCCGATTATGCCCCATCTCAGTCCAGTACCACATTTTGCTGATTTGGGTAAACAACGCCAAAACAATGATACCTATGCCCCAACCCAATAATGGCTTGACTTCCTGAGCGTGATAAAACTGATATCCACAATACAACATGCCTATAAAGAATATTGAAGTGATAAAAATTACCAGCAAATATATCCACTTCATCTTGCCGCTGAAACCTGCCTTCATTTGTTTGAAAGGATTGGCATCGATTTTTTCATTGTTACTGACGATTTTTTTAAAATCTTCATTCAGAGCCTGTTTAATTTGTTGATCAATATTCATTGGTTTACTCCTGAGAGAGAAATGATTTAATGGCAGCACGAGCCTCAAACAAATGCGACTTAATGGTGCCCGCCGGTTTTTCGAGAATGACTGAAATTTCTACCACTGTAAATCCTTCAAAATAGAAAAGAAAAACTACAGCTTGCTGAATTTTGGGTAGCCTGTTAATGGCTTTGTTGACATCCAAATTTTGGTCGCTGACAGGCCCCACATCATTTTCAATTGGGTCGAATTCAGTTAATGACATGACAGAACCCACAGCATCCAAATTTGTATTTAGCTTTCTCAATTCATCCATACATCGAGAATGAGTCACCTTATAGAGCCAACTGTGAAATGCTTTGACATCCCTCAGTTGCCCTATCCGTTTAACAACCATCATCATGGCCTCCTGAACACAATCTTCCGCGTCCACATCACCGTTAAGCAGTCGCTTGGCGTAAGCCAACATTTTTTGTTTGAGTAAAGGCAGTAGCTTAGACCAAATGTCGGTTTCACCTGCTTGAACCTGCAGTACCAAAAATTCAATATATACTTTTTCAGCATTCATGTTTACTAAGACGGGACAATGGCATTTTTGGTTGAAATAAATTCAGGATTTTTTCAACATTCTACCAACAAGGTTGCTAAAATACTCACAACATTAAAAGGCAGTCCAATGACAAAACACTTACCGAACATTTTGACCATCCTGCGGGTTGCATTGATTCCTGTGATGATTTTGTTCTTTTATTTACCCTTTGAATGGTCCAGATACATGGCTTGTTGGGTGTTTGTGGCTGCCAGCATCACTGACTTTCTGGATGGTTATTTTGCCCGTAAGCACAAAACCTATTCAAAGTTTGGTGCTTTTCTTGATCCTGTTGCCGACAAATTAACCGTAACCACCGCACTGGTTATTTTGCTTCAAGATCACCCCACCATACTGATGATGATCGCCACTGCAATAATTATTGGCCGTGAAATCACCATTTCTGCCCTGCGCGAATGGATGGCCGAATTGGGTGAACGCAGTACTGTCAACGTCGCCATGATTGGTAAAGTGAAGACGGTATTTCAGATGATGGCCATTGGCTTTTTACTGTATGAAGCAGATTTATGGTTTTTGCCTGTATATAACATCGGACTTGTATTACTTTACATCGCTGCCTCACTGACGCTTTATTCCATGTATATTTATTTAAAGGCTGCCTGGCCAATGATGAAGGAATAAAAAAACTGCCATTATTCAGTAAAAATAATTTGACAACAGGCGTATAAGAGATAAAATGTGCCACCTCAAGCGGGAATAGCTCAGTGGTAGAGCACAACCTTGCCAAGGTTGGGGTCGCGAGTTCGAACCTCGTTTCCCGCTCCAAATACTCTAAGGGCTGATTATTCAGCCCTTTTTTGTTTTCAGCTTCAATGAATTGCTTGATTTGCAAGCAAAGATTAGCGAAAATAACACGCCTTTCGGAAGGAAGGTGCTGAAAAGAATAAAGGCTGGATGGCAGAGTGGTGATGCTGCGGATTGCAAATCCGCCTACCCCGGTTCGATTCCGGGTTCAGCCTCCATTTTCGATGGCAAAATGCATCAACCGCTGATTGATTTCAGCAAAAAGGATTTTTTGCTAGGCTCTTTGTTATTGAGGTTAGCGGAGTCAAGGAAGGCGTTGTGAATGCACACCTGTGCTCGAATGACGAAAGACGCAGGATATGCTGAAACATACAGCAATAAGGATTTTTTGCTAGGCTCTTTCACAGTGAGTTTAGCAGAGTCAAGGAAAGAGTCATGAGTGCACACCTGTGCTCGAATGACGAAAGACGCAGGATATGCTGAACTCACGAAGAAAGAGCCAGCAAAAAAGCCCGGGTGGCGAAATTGGTAGACGCAGGGGACTTAAAATCCCCCGGTAGAAATACCGTGATGGTTCGATTCCATTCCCGGGCACCATTCCTTGGTACCACAAACTCCAAACAACGATTCTGTCATTGCTGCGGCAACAACAAATCCTCCAAAAAGAATGCAGCCAATTGCGAACGACCAGTCAAGCCGGATTTCGCGTAAATTGAAGTCGCTTGAGTTCGGGTGGTTTTTTCAGCAGTATCCCGGTATTCTGCAATTTCTTTTAAACTGAAACCTTTTATCAATAAAAAGGCCACTTCCTTTTCTGATTGAGTCAATTGCCATTGATCCAACTGTGAATCAATCGACTGACTTAAACCTTCCAGGAAACGCTTTGAACTGGCTCTCCAATGATCAGACTCTTCCTTGAGTCGTGCCGAAATGTGCTGTTCTCTGAGCAATGACTTTTTAAGGGTAAATGTCCCTTTCATCAAAAAATACACCCCAACCAAAGCCATCAAAGCCACACTGCCCTCAATGGCCACATGCCAAATGGCCACACCTTGATGCCAATCCTTGACTAAATCAACCACAGTCATCACCACAATGAGCAGTAAGATAACAGTTATGACCAACCGTTCTTTGGTATTCATCCAGAATTCCTAATCATCGTCATCATCTGATTCATGTTCTCTTTCCTCGTGTTCTTCATCCTCTGATAATTGAATTTGTTGACCAAACACCCCAAGCTTTCCGCTATTGGCATCAAAACTCGAATATAAATAACCACCGAAGCTGATTATAAACACTATGTAGAATAGCGCAAACATCGAACCATTTGATTGAATGGGTTCTTCTCCTTCAATCGTTTCTTTTTTCCCGGTAACGATACTCGATAACAAACCATCCTTGTGTTTGACTTGATGCAGCACTCCACCAGTGATGTGCAAAATCACAATGATTAAAAAACCATTGGCCAGTAATTCATGAAACTCTTCAAAGAAATGCTTGTTAATACCAAAAACCATCAACAGACCAGTCAAGCCCAAGCACAAGGCCACAGTCATAAGGATGATTGCGACATAACTTGAAGCGGGATTGTGTCCCAAATACCTTTTGGATTGCCCTGAAAAGATGGACTTCAAGTACCCCAACAAAGCCCTGGGACTTAACACAAAAGAACTGAACCTGGAGGTTCTGCTGCCCACAAAGCCCCAAACAATGCGTAACAACACCACAGCCACCATCAACATGCCAGAGAGCATGTGGTATGCAAATAATACAGAATCATCATCAATGACATTGGCAATGGTAAATGATGTCACAAAAAGAACCACAAACACCCAATGAAAAATTCTCATGGGTAGATCATAAGCACGGAATTGATTCATATCA
>JAUHXW010000171.1 GCA_030426705.1 Gammaproteobacteria bacterium | reverse complement strand
ATATCGCAAACGTCTTACCGGTTTGTGCTTGATTTTTTCCAACAATTCAATGGCATCAACGGCAGTGGGCCGTTCAGCTGGGACTTTTGACTTCATCCGTTGTATCAGTTGGGTTAAATCATGAGGCAAATCGGTGGGTTTTTGCGTCTCAGCGGCTGTGGAATGTTTCAGCAGCTGCTCAGCAGTCAGATCATCTTCGTATACGGGTGTTTGAGAAAAAATTTCCTGGAACACCAAACCCAAAGTGTATATATCTGATGCTGTGGTCAGTTCTTCGCCTGCTGCTTGTTCCGGAGACATATAAGTCAATGTGCCCATCACGGTGCCTTGTACGGTTTGACTGGTGATTTCTTTATTTTCGGGATGGACTGCTTGTTGTGACCTGGGTGATTCACCTAATCTGGAAATGCCAAAATCCAAGACTTTAACTTCACCACGAGCATCAATCATGATATTTTCAGGCTTTAAGTCACGGTGAATGATGTTTTTACTGTGCGCAGCTTTCAATGCTCGTAACAAAGACAAAGCAATTTCAAACTTGCGGGCTTTGGACAGAGACTGTACCTTTGTGTTTTTCAAGGTTTGTCCCTTGATTAACTCCAGCACCAGATAATCAGCTTGTTCCGTTTCAATCAGGTTGTATATCCGGCAGATATTGGGGTGATCCAACTGTGACAATATCAAAGCCTCGCGGCGAAATCGCGCCTGAACATTGGGGCTGATTTGGTGAGAGTTGTGCAAAGCTTTAACCGCCACCTGTCGTTGTAAAGTCGTGTCAGTAGCCAGGTAAACAGCGCCCATGCCACCTTCACCCAGTGGTTTTTGCAATTCAATGTTTTGGATGGTTGTGCCTGATAAATCCTGCTTTTGATTAGGCTCAATCACTGCATCCAGCAACCCCCTTTCCTCTAAGAACAAAGTTCGGGTTTCTGAAGGACTGAGTAATAAAGCAACTTCATCAATGATTTTGGCTTCGGCGTTGGCTGATTTAAGGAAGTCGAACGCCTGTTGGGTCTCTAAAGCGAGAACTTTTTTTAACAGTTCATCTTTGCTTAACTTATCTACAGACATAAAAACTTCCCAGTATGGTTGGTGCTACAAGGTGCCAAAAATTTTATCACCGGCATCACCCAAACCGGGCAAAATATAGCCTTGTTCATTCAAATGATCATCAATCGCCGCCACATAAATATCGACATCAGGGTGCTTGGCCTCGATTCTGGCCAACCCTTCGGGTGCTGCCACCAGAAAAATACCTTTGAGGCTTTGACAACCGGCTTTTTTCAATAAATCCAAAGTAGCATCCAGAGTACCACCAGTGGCCAACATGGGATCAACCACAATCACCTCACGGTCTTTGATGTCCTTGACCAGTTTTTCATAGTAAGCTTCAGCCTCAAGGGTTTCCTCATTTCGGGCAAAACCAACCACCGAAACACCGGCACCTGGAATCATTTGCAACACACCGTCTAACATACCCAGCCCCGCCCGCAAAATAGGCACCACAGAAATGTTTTTGCTGTTGATTTTTTGTACGGTGGTTTGTCCGGCCCAGGTGTCAATGGTTTGGTTTTCAGTGGTCAGATCACGGGTGGCTTCATAAGTTAACAGCACGCCAATTTCTGAAACTATGTTACGGAAATGATTGACCTTGATGTCTTTTTGGCGCAACAAACCTATTTTGTGCTTGACCAGCGGGTGATTGATTTCGTGTACAGCCATAATGATGATTATTTTGAAAATGATGATTTTAGCAGAAGTTTGTGTACAAAGTTTTAAGTGATTGACGCACCACTGTCACAAAGATGACGTAATGCCAGTTGGTATTTAATGATTCAATTAAGACTTTAAACCACGGAAAATATGATGAATAATAAAGAAATGAACATTGACAGTCACAAGTTAAAAAACCTGCGCAAGATGAAAGGTTGGACCCAGCAACATCTGGCAGATGTCAGTGGCATCAGTTTAAGAACCATACAAAGAGCCGAATTAAATGGTTCAGTATCAACAGAAACCGTCAATGCCCTGTGTGCCATTTTCAACTTAAAACCGCTGGATTGGCAACCTACACAGGAAGAGCCGACATTATCTCGAACACAAATTTTAAAAAAAGGCTGGGTCATTGCACTGATGGCTATTTTTATCAGCCAACTGGTTGCACTGGCTTTGGTCTGGTTATTTGTAGGAACAATAAGTGCACTTTGGTTAAAATCCTTGTTGGCCATCTGGTTAATTTTGGGTCTGATATCAGCCATCATTTGGATCACTTTTAACCGGCAAGGGATTCAATCCTGGCACCAACTGCGAGAACTGAATCGCTCTGTCAGAAATAAGCCACGGTTAAACAAATAAAATAGGTAATAAAGTATTACGAAAACCACCTCTCCTCCTTCACTGAGTTACTTAAAAGCCTAGATGGGTTAGAGGTTTTGCACAGCCAAAGTGGTCCCGAGTTGTTCAGGATTTCGTGTGAATTTCATTCACCTTATACACTTTTGCTGATGCATCATTATGCCAGTTTCAAATTTGATTCATGGTCAATTGCAAATCCATATACAGAAGATTACAAAACAAAACCAACTACAGCCATCGTATATTGTATAGAAATAGCAAGCCACGAACCTAATCGTCGTGAAGCATATTTCACTCTAAAAACGCTGGGACAACTGCTGGTTCAACACCAATTTAAAACCGGACAAATCAGCGAAGCAGAATTTAAACAAGCCATCAAAATGTAGTTGCATGAAGATGATAAAGGTTAACAATCAAATCTATATCCTTGTTCTGACTTGAGCCGTTTAATCAAAAATCTCTACCGTTCAAACGATTGCATATAGACGGTTTTATCCGCTTCAATCTAGACTGTCGGAGTATCAGATTCACACGTAGCATGTGAACATATCTTAATTAGAGGCGAGAAATGAAAAAATATACAGTGATTTTGATGGTGTTATATGCCATCAATGCTTGGTCACAACCAGCATTTTTAGGCACCGAAGATGTCGCTAATGGCTTTACCAATCCAGTCAGTGTGACCCATGCAGGCGATGGCAGCAACCGATTGTTCGTAACCCAACAAGGCGGGCTAATCAAAGTGGTCGAAAATGGCGTCAACCTTGCCACCCCTTTCCTTGATCTCAGTGCCATCATCAGCAGTGGCGGGGAGCAAGGTTTACTTGGCTTGGCCTTTCATCCCAATTATGCCAGCAATGGTTTTTTCTATGTCAATTACACCGATGTAAATGGTGACACAGTGGTAGCTAGGTACAGTGTATCCGCTGGTGATGCCAATGTCGCAGACCCCAATTCGGCAGTGACTGTTTTGACCTTTGATCAACCCTTTCAGGCACACAACGGTGGTGACCTGAGTTTTGGCCCCATCGATGGTTACCTTTATATCAGTTCGGGTGATGGCAGCGGGGATCCTATGGCATCACAGGATTTAAACAGTTTGCTCGGTAAAATTTTAAGGATTGATGTCAATGGTGATGACTTTCCAGGTGATGCCGAAAAAAATTATGCCATCCCGCCTGACAACCCTTATGTCGGCGTCAGTGGCGCCGATGAAGTTTGGGTCAGTGGTTTACGCAATCCCTGGCGATTTTCTCATGATCGCCTGAATGGTGATTTATATATCGGCGATGTCGGCGAGGATACCTGGGAAGAGTTTAATTTTGTTCCTGCCAGTAGCAGTGGCGGAGAAAACTTTGGCTGGCCCTGTTTTGAAGGCCTGGATTATTTGGGCGGTAACGGCTGTGATTCCAATGGCCCCAATGAAGCCCCTTTTGCCATGCTACAGCACGACCAGATTGACAGTAATTATTGTACTGCGGTTGGGGGTTATCGCTATCGTGGCCTCGATTATGCCGGGTTATACGGCTGGTATTTGTTTACCGATTGGTGCGATGGTACCTTTTTTGCTGCCCGGCCACAAGGTAATTCATGGGAAATTCACGATATGGGCACCTTGATTGGTGGCTTTGCTGTAACCAGCATGGGTGAAGATGAGCAAGGTGAACTCTATGCAGTGGCTTGGACGGCTTTGATAAAAATTACCGGGCCTGTTGAAGCACCTGATGATTTGATTTTTGCTGATGATTTTGAACCTTGATTTGACCTGGAAAGAGCAACAACAAACAGTTAACCTTGCGTTGCTCTTTCCACCTCAGAGATACGGATACGGTAGCGCAAGACCCAAAGCATTCCTGTAGTTACGGCATTGCTTACTCAAACCCATTTTCAAAAATATCATCATCAAAGGGTTGAACATCTACCATCCACTCATGTTCAAACGTTGGCAACTCATTGTGTCGACTGTTATGCACCATGGGTGAATTGTCTTTGATCCTGACTTTAACAGAAGTCATACCAGTTTGTGTCGGGGTAAATACAAAACTTTGGGTTACCGCAGAACTGTTGCTGCTGGATTGTGGTACATTATCTATCAACCAAGTGACTGATAAATCATGTGATGGCTGTAAACTGTCAACACTGAAATTCATGGGTACTGAAACCATACCGTCAGGGCTGGAATTGATAGGTGCCATGGTACCTGGCTCTATCAATTTCAACTTTCCACCATCTGCATAATTGACATCATAAACCCTGAGTACATAAGCCTCCTTACACACATCACAGAAGGCTGCGCCCAAATCCCGCATATTACAAGAATTTATGGGTCGATACATCCCTGAAGTCAAATACCTGGCACCCTCAAACAATCCCATCAGGTGGTTATAGCCTGAATCAACAGGTGTTGGCACTGGCGTGCTTTGCGTAACGAAATAAGACCATTTGAGGTCATTCCTGTTATTGACATCAGTGACATTGGCTTCACATGCCGGACCATTAACATCACTGCAATTGGGGTAACCGGGATAAGGATAATCATATTCATCAGCCAGGCGGGTGAAGGTATGGCCGTACTCATGAATGAACACATCAGTAGCCAAGGCATTGGTTGAAATCGTTGAAAAAGCACCACCAGCTCCACCATACTCATCATCGTTAACAATGACCACTATTTCATCCCAGTCTGGATTACCAACAGCTGCGGTATAAACCTTGCTACTGTTGACAGTTAACAGCCTCATGATATTACTGGTACAGTAGGTGGCATCCAAAGCGGTATCAGCAAAACTTGAAGGGGTAAAACAAGCCGCAGGTTTATCAGCACCAGATTCATTACTACTGACAAACAGTCGATCAAAGCTCAAAAAGTTGCTGTAACTTAAATAAGGTTCAAATGTTTGCATATAGCTAATCACGCCATCTACATCCTGGTTGTAGGCACTTTGTTGTCCACTGGTATAACCATCACCTAAAAATAATAAATTGATTCGGTTGTCTTGCGCACCTGAAACAGCTTTGGTCAATTTTTGCGGCCCTTTCTTCTCAGCACTGGAAACCAACTGTTGCCAATCGTATTGAATCACTGCCTTGCCATGCTCATTTGGTAATGACAAAGTCTTGGTCCACCCTTGGGCAATTCGGACAACAAAAACAAGTTCTTCATTTTCTAAATGTAAACCATCAATCTGATCAATACCATGATGTTCTGATCGGGTGATTTGAAATTTTTTCAAAGGTACCCAAACTTTTTCACCATCGTTTCCAATCAAAGTCACCGCTTTTTCATTTGGCATACTTTTACTGACAAATTTATTCTCAGCCAAATCAACAACCTGATGGTAATCAACCACCAAACCAGACTGTTCAGACCATCTCAAGACCATGTAATCTGTTGGTACTGCAAATGATTCCGCACTTAAAAATGACAACATGGAAAGCAAGATTATTTTAATTTTTTTCATGACACACCCCACTGATATTGGCATAAGGATTTGCAGCATGACAACAACCCCATTCACCATTTATTTTAGACCCCTGTTGCTGTTTTCGCAATGAAAACCCAAACAATTTTCAACAGAGACTTTTAAACAAGCATTGACTAAACATCGTTTGCAACGCATACTTTCATTTTTTGTTAATTTACCCAACACAATGACTGCAACTACCGCACTCAGACACAATTGGACCATCGAAGAAGTAGAAGCTCTGTTTGCTAAACCATTCAACGACTTGTTGTTTGAAGCCCATCAAATTCACCGTGAGTATTTCAACCCCAACCACGTGCAAATCAGCACCTTACTGAGCATCAAAACCGGCGCCTGTCCGGAAGATTGTAACTACTGCCCGCAGTCAGTGCGTTATGACACCGAAGTCAAAGCCGAACCTCTGATGCCGGTGGATACCGTGATTGAACAAGCCAGTTTGGCCAAAGAACAAGGTGCCACCCGCTTCTGTATGGGCGCAGCCTGGCGCAGCCCCAAAGACCGTGACCTGGATAATGTCATTGATATGGTCAAAGGCGTCAAGGCCTTGGGCATGGAAACCTGTTTGACCCTGGGTATGTTGTCACCAGAACAATCGAAAAAACTGTCGGCCGCTGGTTTGGATTACTACAACCACAACATC
>JAUHXW010000001.1 GCA_030426705.1 Gammaproteobacteria bacterium | reverse complement strand
CTACCGCGGCTATGATGTGGATGATTTAGCCACCAATGCCACATTTTATGAAACCGCTTATTTGATTTTGCATGGCAAGTTACCCAACCAGGCTGAACTGGATGCTTACAAAAAGAAAATCAACTCCCTGCGTGAATTACCGGATGCGGTGAAGAAAACTTTGGAACTGATTCCAAGAGACGCACATCCCATGGACGTTATGCGCACCGGTTGTTCCATTTTAGGTAATGTTGAAGGTGAGACTGATTTCTCACAACAATTGGACAAAGCCGATCGTTTGGTGGCGATTTTCCCATCGATTATTTGTTACTGGTACCGTTTCGTCACCGAAGGTGTACGTATTGAGACTGCTTCTGATATTGATGGTGTCGGTGCGCACTTTTTGGAATTGTTGCACGGCAAAGCACCCAGTGAGTTGCATGCACGCGTGATGGACGTGTCATTGATTTTGTATGCTGAGCATGAGTTCAATGCATCGACTTTCACCGGTCGTGTGGTGGCCTCTACTTTGTCAGACATTCACTCATGCGTAACTGCTTCAATCGGCGCCTTGCGTGGTCCTTTGCACGGTGGCGCCAATGAAGCGGCCATGGAATTGTTACAAAAATTCTCAAGTGTTGAAGAAGCCGAAGCTGGTATTGATGAAATGCTGCGCACCAAACAGTTGATCATGGGCTTTGGTCATGCGGTTTACACCGAACGTGATCCACGCAATGCCATCATCAAACGCTGGTCAGAAAAATTGGCCGAAGAAGTGGGTGATACTGTGTTGTATCCGGTCAGTTGTGCCGTTGAGAAGAAAATGTGGGATGAGAAAAAATTATTCCCCAATGCTGATTTCTTCCATGCTTCCGCTTACCACTTTATGGGTATTCCAACTGAGTTGTTCACGCCCATATTCGTGATGTCACGTGTCACTGGCTGGACAGCGCATGTGATGGAACAACGTGAAAACAACCGCATCATCAGACCCAACGCCGATTACACCGGCCCTGATACGCGTAAAGTGGGACCGATTGAAGAACGAGACTGATAGCGATTTTAAAAAAAGCAAAGAAAAGCCTGATCAATGACCGGGCTTTTTTTGTGCCTTAATTTGGACCGCCGGCATCTTTTTTAACTATATGTTTTGCTGGTCGGTTGCCGGCGATCCAACCTTTACTTTTGTCATGCTGAGCGCAGCCGAAGCATCTCCTTATGAAGTGGAATTGCTTGTTTGTAGAGTAAACCAAACGTGAGGAGATTATCTCTTCGCTCCTGCTTCGAGCCTTTCAGGTCGCTTCGCGTGGTAAAAAGGCTATCCTGCCTTTTTATCTTCGGCTTCACGGCCGACGGCATTGTGAAAGCCCTTCTTTACTTGGTAAAACCGCACTTTCACAATCGCCTGGCCTTTGTTTCGCTCAGGATGACAGTTTTTTTTATGATTCAATCATTAATGGACCGCAGTCGGCTCGCCGGCATTTTGCTCAAGGTTCGAATATTACCGGCAAGCTACTCCAACTGACCGATAAAACTGAAAATTATCCTTGTCTGTCATTCCTGCGTAGGCAGGAATCTTGTTGAAAAAAAACCACATAGCTTGCTGAATGAAGATTCCAGCCTTCGCTGGAATGACGAAACGGAAATTTTAAAGTTTCTCTGGACAGCAGTGGTCAGGCTAGTTGTAATCCACTTTCAGTATTATTTTTTGCTACCAAGGTTGCTGGTATTGCACTTTTGTTGAAACGGCTTTCTTTAAATTTCGAAACACATTATTATGATGAAAAAATAAAAAAGATAATTATATGAGTGAGATTTATAGTTGGATTAAACAAGGGTTGGTCAAGTCGGCAGATACTCAGCGTGCTTTGGAAGTGGCTGGCGAACGTGGGGATGCAGATGGCTGGTTTCATTTTATTAAGTTTCTGTTGATCACTTTGGGGTTGCTATCCCTGGCTTTTGGCGTGGTGTTTTTTTTCGCCTATAACTGGAATGATCTGGGGCGTTTTTACAAATTCCTGATTTTGCAGGTTTTGCTGGTTGCGGTATTTGGGCTTTATTTTCTTAAAGCAAAGCAGACCATTGTGTCTCAGGCCCTGTTGCTGGCTGGAGTGATTGTATTAGGTGCCTTGCTGGCTTTGTTTGGACAAACTTATCAAACCGGTGCTGATCCCTGGCAGTTGTTTGCCACCTGGGCTTTGTTGATTTCTCCTTTGGTACTGTTTGCTCGTTCAGAGGCCTTGTGGTTGTTTTGGGCTTTGTTAATCAATACGGCGCTGACTTTGTATTTGCAAATCAATCATTCATTGTTTGGCTGGTTGTTTTCCAGCCGGTATCTGCCCTGGTTGTATTTGTTGTTGAATGGTTTGATGCTGTTGCTGATGGAATGGTTGGCGACAGCGAAAAGCCCGCGCATTTTGGCTTTGGTACATCGTTGGGCTGCACAAGTGTTGGGTTTGGTGGTTTTGTATGCTTTAACGGTGATTGGTATGGAATTAATTTGGGGCAATCACCAATCGCAGTTTTTTAACATCGTTCTTTATATGGTGTCGATGCCAGGATTTTTTATGGTTTATCGATACTTCAAGCCAGATTTGCTGTTATTGACTGCCTGGGCACTGGCGTTGATTATCTTTATCATGGCGTTTCTGGCTGAAACATTGTTCCAGCATTTTGATGCCGGTGGGATGTTGTTGATGGCCATGACCTTGATTGGTTTGACCACGGTGGCTGTCACCTGGATCAAGAAAACCCATGAGCAATTAAAACAGGAGCAGGCCAATGAGTGAATTGAGTTTATGGGAAAGGTTGAAAACCGCTGATTTGGTGACAGGAGAGCAACCTGAAGCAGGTGACACTAGAGACCAGAATTTATGGTATGTGCGCGTGTTGCAAGGGTTTGCTGGATGGTTAGCCGCCATATTTATGCTGGCTTTTCTGGGGTTTGGTGTTGCTGGCCTTTTTGATCATGGACAGGCTTTAATTGTGATGGGTGTGGTCATCAATTTTTCCACTTACCTGTTTTTTAAAACCAAACCGGAAAGTGATTTCTTTGAACAAATGGTATTGGCTTTCAGTTTGACTGGTCAGTTGTTGTTCACTTTTGGGTTGTTAATCCTGTCTGACTTCAGGGATCATGAATGGTTGTTTGTGGTCGGTTTGTATCAAGCGGTTCTGGCACGGGTGATTGACCATTATGTGCACCGATTCCTATGTACCTGGTTTGCGGTGATCGCTGCTTTTTGGGGATTTGAATGGCTGGTTAATACAGGATTAGGCAGTGCCTTGGTGGCTGCTGGATTTGTGTGGATTTGGTTGAACAAAACCGGTTGGGAAAATGAAAGGGACTTGTATGAGCCAATGGGCTATGGTCTGGCTTTATCCATTGTCACTTTGAACGTGCAAAGTATCGTGTGGTTTCATGAATTGTTTCACAGATATAATGACTCTATTTCCTGGGTCTATCAACACGCGCCTTTGATTTCAGCATTGTTGAATTCGGCCGTACTGTTGTATTTTGTTTATCGCATGGCGCAAGAGCAGGGCATTGACTTGACTTCAACGACCGGTAAGTGGTTGTTGCTGGCTGCGATTGTGCTGTTGTTCTCAGCCATGCCTGTGGTTGGTTTGAGCAGTGCCT
Source organism: Gammaproteobacteria bacterium (assembly GCA_030426705.1). GTDB lineage: Bacteria > Pseudomonadota > Gammaproteobacteria > Xanthomonadales > Marinicellaceae > Marinicella. Next base: position 35,515 of record JAUHXW010000001.1, on the reverse strand, counting down.
TGTTGGTTTTACTGGTTGGATTCGCACGCCAGAAAATAGTATTGATGGTGATGGGAGCTTTGGCTTTATTGGGTTTTGTCAGTTGGTTTTATTATTCGTTGGCCCGAACTTTACTGGTGAAATCTCTGATTCTGATCGCCATAGGTGTGGTTTTGACCATTGGTTATGCGTTGTTGAGACATGTTTTTGAAAAAAGCGGTCAAGCAAAGGAAAAAGCTGAATCAAATACCGTGGATTCAGCATCTTCAGGCCGGATACAAAAAATTGCTGCATCGATTACTTTGGCCCTGGCCTTGATTGGTGTTAACCATGCCATCGTTGAAAAAGAAAATACACTGAAAACCGGCAAGTCGGTTTTTCTTGAGTTAGCGCCAGTAGATCCACGATCAATCATGCAAGGTGATTTTATGCGGCTGCGGTTTGATATGGCCAATAAAATTTCTGCCAATGAAGCAGTTAAAGAAGATCGAACGAAATCATTGGATGGTTATGCGGTGGTTGACGTAGATGAAAAAGGCGTAGGCACATTCAATGCCATTTATGACAACCAAAGCCTGACGGATGATCAAGTGTTGATGCAATTTCGCAAACGCAACGGCCGAATCCAATTCGCTACCAATGCCTTTTTCTTTCAAGAGGGTGATGCCAAATTGTTTGATGCTGCCAAATTTGGCGAATTCAAAGTGGCAGCAAATGGCGAGCTGTTACTCAAAGCCATGTATGACCAGGATTTGAAATTGTTGGGTGAAAATCGCCTTGATTAATTGGCAACTTTCTTGCATAAGCCCTCGATGGCTTCCAATAACCTCAGAGTTGGTCTGCTGAATTTGTCCGGGTTCAAGTCAATTATTTGCATGTTTTTAACCGCTGGGATGCTGTTCCATTCCAATAGCGGGTTGTTCGGCATCGGACCTGTGGTGATGATGTAATCAGGTTTTTTCAGTACCACCGATTCCAATGTGACAGCTGCGCTCAGTGGTTCAAGGTCATTAAAAACATTCTTTAGGCCACAAACCCCAATCGCTTCTGACATCCAATGTTTGTCATTAACCGTGTAAATGGGTTTGGCAGATAATTGTATCAGGGCGGTATATTGGTGATCAGTCTTTTGCAGTGCTTTGAGTTGTTGATTGAATTGCTCAACCGGTTCCATGGGTGTGCTGTTCAATGCTTTGGCAATATCGGTAATGGCTAAAGGAATGTCGCTCAATTGATTGATGCTGACTTCATGCAGTTTGAATCCCAGGTTTTGTAATTGTTGTACCACTTGTCCGGCTGTGCCATTTTGCCAATAAAAAATCACATCAGGGTTGAGTGTTTTAATCAATTCGTAATCCAGCCTAAAGGCATCGCCTATCACAGGAAGTTCTGCAACTTGCTCAGGATAATTGCTGTAAGCGCTGACCCCAACCAGTGAATCTCCTCCGCCAGCGGAAAATACAAGTTCAGTAAGGTGTGGTGATAAAGTAACACTGGTGATGGTTTTGCTGTCACAGGAAATATTAATTGTGGCAAACAATAGGCCAACAAGTACTCTTATGGTCATGCTTTCAGAAATTGTGAAGAGACGTTATTGTATCGGTAGAAAGGCCCAATAAAAAGGTTAAAATCAGGGTGTCTGTATTGCTTGTCACAAATACTCGGAAAAAGGGATTGTAATTCTTTGGAAAAGGCCTATAATTCGCATCCGGCTCAGGCTCAGGGAAGCGGGCATAAAAAGTGGTTAAAATTACTGACTTTTTATGTTGACTTTCTATTGATATTCTACGAAAATGCCGTGCTTTGCTCGTTGGAGGGATACCCAAGCGGCCAACGGGGGCAGACTGTAAATCTGCTGTTTTTAACTTCGGAGGTTCGAATCCTCCTCCCTCCACCACTTTAAAAGAATCAATGTCCAGGCATTGATTCAGGGTTGAGCGGGTGTAGTTCAATGGTAGAACATTAGCCTTCCAAGCTAAATACGTGGGTTCGATTCCCATCACCCGCTCCATTGTTTGCCCATATAGCTCAGTCGGTAGAGCACTTTCTTGGTAGGGAAGAGGTCACTGGTTCGACTCCAGTTATGGGCACCACTATCGTTTTTTATTAACTACTTGTTTTTTGGAGTAGCAACAATGTCAAAAGAGAAATTTGAACGCACCAAGCCCCATGTAAACGTGGGCACAATCGGTCACGTTGACCATGGTAAAACAACCTTGACTGCAGCGATCACAAAAGTTGCTGCTGAGAAACAAGGCGGTGAATTTAAGGATTACGACCAAATCGATAACGCGCCAGAAGAAAGAGAGCGTGGTATTACGATTTCTACTGCACACGTAGAGTATGAAACAGATGGTCGTCACTACGCGCACGTTGACTGTCCAGGTCACGCGGACTATGTGAAAAACATGATTACCGGTGCGGCTCAAATGGACGGCGCTATTTTGGTGGTATCAGCTGCTGATGGCCCAATGCCACAAACTCGTGAGCACATCCTGTTGGCTCGTCAGGTTGGCGTTCCTTACATTTTGGTGTTTTTGAATAAATGTGACCAGGTTGATGATGAAGAGTTGTTGGAATTGGTTGAGATGGAAGTGCGTGAGTTGTTGAATGACTACGAATTTCCTGGTGATGACACGCCATTGGTTATGGGTTCTGCATTGAAAGCATTGGAAGGTGATACATCTGACATTGGTGTTCCAGCTGTTGAAAAATTGTTGGACGAAATGGATGCTTACATTCCAACACCTGAGCGTGAGACTGACAAACCATTCTTGATGCCTATCGAAGACATTTTCTCGATTTCAGGCCGTGGTACTGTTGTGACTGGTCGTATTGAGACTGGTGTAATCAACGTAGGTGAAGAGATTGAGATCGTTGGTATCCGTGACACATCTACCACCACTTGTACTGGTGTTGAGATGTTCCGTAAGTTGCTGGATTCAGGTGAAGCTGGTGATAATGTGGGTATTTTGTTGCGTGGAACGAAAAGAGATGAAGTTGAGCGTGGACAAGTACTGGCAAAACCGGGTACAATCACGCCCCACACAAAATTTGAAGCTGAAGTTTACGTGTTGAGTAAAGATGAAGGTGGTCGTCACACACCATTCTTCAAAGGTTACCGTCCACAGTTTTACTTCAGAACAACTGACGTAACTGGCGCATGTGAGTTACCAGAAGGTGTAGAAATGGTTATGCCTGGTGACAACGTCAAGATGAAAGTTGAATTGATTTCACCGATTGCGATGGACGAAGGTTTACGCTTCGCTATTCGTGAAGGTGGCCGTACAGTAGGTGCGGGTGTTGTAGCAAAAATTATTGAATAACATATATTAGTTAAATAAATATGGGCAGTGGCGAAAAGCCACTGCTTTTAACTTTGAGGCAAATTAACATGGCTGGTCAAAAAATCAGAATAAGACTTAAAGCGTTTGATCATAAATTAATTGATCAATCTGCAGGAAGAATTGTAGATACAGCAAAGCGAACAGGTGCTCAAGTTCGAGGACCGATTCCTTTACCAACTAAAAAGGAACGTTTTACTGTATTGATTTCTCCGCACGTAAACAAGGACGCAAGGGATCAATATGAGATTCGTACTCATAAAAGATTGGTTGATATTGTAGACCCTAACGACAAAACAGTTGATGCATTGATGAAACTGGACTTGTCAGCGGGTGTTGATGTTCAAATTCAATTGAACTAGGAGTTGAAAGATGTCATTAGGTATTATTGGAAAGAAAGTAGGCATGACACGCGTTTTCAACGATAAAGGCGAGTCTGTACCAGTCACTGTTATCAATGTTGAGCCCAATGTTGTGTCTCAAGTTAAAACAGTTGATACTGACGGTTATAACGCAGTACAAATCACCACTGGTGCACGCAAAGCTTCTAAAGTGAATGCGCCTGCAGCAGGTCACTACAAAAAAGCGGGCGTTGAAGCCGGCTCCATCACTCGTGAATTCCGCACAGATCAGGAATTCAAAGCAGGTGATACATTAGAACTCAGCATGTTTGAAGACGGACAAAAAGTTCGTGTAACCGGTACCTCTAAAGGTAAAGGTTTCCAAGGCGTTATCAAACGTTACAACTTCAGAATGCAAGATGCCACTCACGGTAACTCACTATCTCACAGAGCACCTGGATCAATCGGTCAGTGTCAAACACCTGGTCGTGTTTTCAAAGGTAAGAAAATGTCAGGTCACATGGGTGATGAGCGTGTAACCACCAAGAATTTGGAAGTGGTAAGGGTTGATCAAGAAAACAATTTACTGTTGATCAAAGGTGCAGTACCCGGTGCTAAAACCAGCACGGTTGTTGTTAGACCATTGGCTTAAACAGGCATAACGGAGAACTATTGTGGAACTGACAGTATCAGGAAAAAAACAAAAAATTGAAGTTTCAGAAGCTGTTTTTGACAGAGATTATTCTGAAGCCTTGGTTCACCAGGTGGTAACTTCTTATCTGGCGACCGGCAGAGCAGGTACTAAAGCGCAGAAAAACCGTTCAGCTGTAAGTGGCGGTGGTGCCAAACCCTGGAAACAAAAAGGAACTGGCCGTGCCAGAGCCGGAACTTCAAGAAGCCCTATCTGGGTGGGTGGCGGTAAAACATTCGCTGCTGTACCAAGGGACTTCACTAAAAAAGTAAACACCAAAATGTATCGTGCTGCGATGAAATCAATTCTGTCTGAATTGAACCGCACCGAGCGTTTGGTGGTCGTGGCTGATTTGGACGTTAAAAATGGTAAAACCAAAGAAGCTGTAGAATTATTAGGTAAGCATGGTGTTTCAACTGGGTGTTTGGTAGCGACTGAACCTTCAGAAAACTTATTGCGTGCTACCGGTAACATACCATACGTAATCGTAACCAATCCCAAAGGCCTTGATCCTGTGTCATTGGTTAACGCAGACAAAGTGGTCATGACTGTAGATGCAGTCAAGCAAGTTGAGGAGTGGTTGTCATGAGTTTGAATAATCTGTACACAACTATATTGGCCCCTGTGATTTCTGAAAAATCTAACAGGGTTGGTGAATTGTCTAATCAATATGTTTTCAAAGTGGCTAAATCTGCCAACAAAGCAGAAATTAAAACAGCTGTTGAAAAGTTGTTTAAAGTCAACGTAGAAAACGTATCAGTGATGAATGTCAAAGGCAAAACCAAAAGCTTCCGCATGAAGCCTGGTAAAAGACCAGATTGGAAAAAAGCCTACGTCAGAATTCAAGCTGATCAAATGATTGATTTTGGTACCAAAGCTGAGTAATTAGGAGATCTATCATGGCATTAAAAGTACATAAACCAACTTCTCCAGGTAATCGCGGTAAAGTTACGGTTAAAAGAACCGGTCTTTACAAAGGCAGACCTGAAGCCAGCTTGACTGAAAAGAAAGCCAAAACTGGCGGAAGAAATAATTATGGTCGCATCACCACGCGTCACATCGGTGGTGGGCACAAACAAAAATACAGAATCATCGATTTCAAGCGTAACAAAGACGACATCGTCGCTAAAGTTGAGCGCATTGAATACGATCCTAACAGAAGTGCATACATCGCATTGTTGAATTACACAGACGGTGAAAAACGCTACATCATCGCTCCAAGAGATTTGGAGCCAGGTATGGAAGTTGTTTCTGGTACTTCAGTAGGTATCAAAGTGGGTAACTGCTTGCCTTTGGATAACATTCCAGTGGGTACAGTTGTTCACAATGTTGAAATGAAACCAGGCAAAGGCGGGCAAATTGCTCGTGCTGCCGGCACATCTGCACGATTGGTTGCAAAAGAAGGCGTTTACGCCACTTTGCGCTTGCGTTCAGGTGAAATGAGAAAAGTACCTGCCAAATGTCGTGCGACTTTGGGTACTGTCTCTAAAAGTGAGCATAACCTTGAGAAAATCGGTAAAGCCGGTGCCACTCGTTGGAGAGGCGTTCGTCCAACCGTTCGAGGTGTTGCCATGAATCCAGTTGACCATCCACACGGTGGTGGTGAAGGAAGGACCTCTGGTGGTCGTCATCCTGTGTCTCCATGGGGTATGCCTACCAAAGGACATAAAACGCGTAAGAACAAACGTACTGATAAGTTCATTGTTCGTCGCAGAGATAAGAAATAAGGTAGTTTTATGCCAAGATCACTTAAAAAAGGCCCATTTGTAGACATCTCATTGATGAAAGCAGTGAACAAGGCCGTAGAAGAAAACAGCAAGCGACCGATCAAAACCTGGTCAAGAAGATCTATGATTCTTCCTGAAATGGTTGGTTTGACGTTGGCTGTACACAATGGGAAGCAACACGTTCCAGTTTTAATTTCTGAAGAAATGGTCGGACACAAGTTGGGTGAGTTTTCACCAACCCGTACTTTCAGATCTCACATTGCTGATAAAAAAGCGAAGGGGAGGAAATAATGGAAATCGTAGCTAAATTAAAAAGAGCCAACATTTCTGCTCAAAAAGTTCGATTGGTTGCCAATCAAATCAGAGGCATGAATGTTGAGCAAGCTGAACAGTTGTTGACTTTCAGTCCCAAAAAAGCCGCGCGTATCGTTAAGAAAGCGTTGATGTCAGCCGTGGCCAATGCCGAGCACAACAACGGCATGGATGTGGATGAATTATTCGTCAGTTCCATCTATGTTGATGAAGGCCCTACCCTGAAAAGAGGTCGAGCCAGAGCCAAAGGCAGAGGCACACGAATTTTAAAAAGAACCAGCCACATCACTGTAAAAGTGGCTGAAGCATCGTAAAGGCAGAATTATGGGTCAAAAAGTACATCCAATAGGCATCCGTTTAGGAATTTCAAAACAACACAATTCCAAATGGTATGCAGAAAAAGGGCAATTTGCTGATCAACTCGTTAAAGACATCAAAGTCAGAGAGTATTTGCACAAAGAATTGAAGCACGCTTCAATCAGCAAAATTGAAATTGAAAGACCGGCTAAGAATGCTCGTGTCACCATTCACACTGCCAGACCTGGTATTGTGATTGGTAAAAAAGGTGAAGACATTGAGAAGTTGAAAAACACCTTGTCAAAAATGATGGGTTTGCCAACTCACGTCAGTGTCAATGAAATCAGAAAACCTGAATTAGATGCACGTTTGGTTGCTGAAGGTATCGCTTCACAATTAGAGCGTCGTATCATGTTCAGACGCGCCATGAAACGCGCAGTATCCAGTGCCATGAGATTGGGCGCTTTGGGTATTCGTGTTGCAGTTGCTGGTCGTTTGAACGGTGCTGAAATCGCTCGTACTGAGTGGTACAGAGAAGGTCAGGTGCCTTTGCACACATTGCGTGCAGACATTGATTATTCTACAGCCAAAGCCTACACCACCTATGGTGTGATTGGTATTAAAGTCTGGATTTACAAAGGTGAAGTCTTTGATTTGGAATCATACACCAGTGAATCTGACAAAAAATCAAGCAAGAAAAGTCGGGGTAAAAAATAATGTTACAGCCGAAAAGAACTAAATACAGAAAATATCAGAAAGGCCGAAACCGTGGTTTATCACATGCTGGTAACAAAGTAAGTTTTGGTGATTTTGGATTGAAAGCCACTACACGTGGTCTGTTGACCGCTCGTCAAATCGAAGCAGGTCGTCGTGCCATTACCAGACACGTTAAACGTGGCGGTAAATTGTGGATTCGTGTGTTCCCTGACAAACCAATCACAGCCAAACCTATTGAGGTTCGTATGGGTAAAGGTAAAGGTAACATAGACCATTGGGCAGCTGCCATTAAACCTGGCAAAGTCATTTATGAAATCCAAGGGGTTTCTGAAGAAATGGCCAGAGCAGCTTTTGAAAAAGCAGGTGCAAAATTCCCTGTTGCTACAACCTTTGTTAAACGTGTGGTGATGTAAATGCAAGCTAAAGAATTAAGAACAAAAGACCTTGCAAATTTGCAGGAAGAGTTAAACAAACTGTTACAAAAGCAATTCGATTTAAGAATGGCTCGTGGTAATGGTCAATTAACTAAGGTACATCTGTTGCGTGAAGTTCGTAGAGACATCGCTCGCGTCAGAACTGTTATGAACCAAGTGAAAGGATAATGTCATGACTACAGTGAATAAAGAACAAAAAACTAAAAGCGGTGTGGTTACCAGTGACAAAATGGATCAAACCGTAACAGTAATGATTGAGCGTAAAATCAAACATCCTTTGTATGGGAAGTATGTGAAAAAATCTACCAAGATTCATGCGCACGATCCGGATAACAAATGTCAACAAGGCGATTTCGTAAAAATCGCTGAATGTCGACCCATTTCAAAGACCAAGTCTTGGAAAGTGGTTGAGATTGTTGAATCAGCTAAATAAGAGGTACTGACGATGATACAAATGCAATCAAGATTATCAGCAGCCGACAATTCAGGTGCCAAAGAAGTCCAATGTATTAAAGTATTGGGTGGCTCAAAACGTCGTTATGCTGGTATCGGAGACATCATTAAGGTTTCCGTTAAGCAAGCCATACCTCGTGGCAAGGTCAAAAAAGGTGAAGTTTACAACGCAGTGATCGTAAGAACCAAAAAAGGTGTCAGACGTTCTGACGGCTCTTTGATTCGTTTCGATGGTAATGCTGTGGTTATGTTGAACTCTAAGTTGGAACCCATAGGTACCCGTATCTTTGGCCCTGTTACTCGTGAACTAAGATCTGGTAATTTCATGAAAATTATTTCATTGGCACCAGAAGTATTATAAGGAAACGATTATGCAAAGAATTAAACAAGGTGACGAAGTCATCGTAATCGCAGGACGCAGTAAAGGCCAAAGAGGTAACGTACTAAAAGTTATGCAAGACGGTCGTTTACTGGTCAACAACGTAAATACAGTTAAAAAGCATGTTAAGCCAAATCCTCAAATCGAGGAAAAAGGCGGCATCAAAACCAAAGAAGCACCTATTCATGCTTCTAATGTCATGCTGTATAATCCTGCGTCCGGTAAAGGTGAAAGGGTTGGATTCAAAGTTTTGGAAAACGGCAAAAAAGTTCGCGTTTTCAAATCCAACGGTGAAGTGGTAGACGCTTAAGAGAATTATTATGGCTAGATTAGAAAAATACTATAAAGATGAAGTGGTTCCTAAGCTGATGGAAACTGGCAAATTTGCCAATGTCATGGAAGTACCTAAAATCACCAAGATCACCTTAAACATGGGTGTTGGTGAAGCTGTTGGAAACAAAAAAATATTAACGCATGCAACTGATGACATGGCCAAGATTGCAGGTCAAAAACCTGTGGTTACACTGGCTAAAAAATCGGTAGCGGGTTTTAAAATCCGTGACGGTTGGCCAATTGGTTGTAAAGTCACCCTAAGACGTCAAAAAATGTATGAGTTTTTAGACCGTTTAGTGAATGTTTCTTTGCCTCGTGTAAGAGACTTCCGTGGTTTGAATCCCAAGTCTTTTGACGGCAGAGGCAATTATTCCATGGGTGTGAAAGAGCAAATCATATTCCCTGAAATCGAATATGACAAAATTGATGCAATACGTGGTTTGGATATTTGTATCACGACCACAGCAAAGAATGACGAGGAAGCTCGCATGTTGCTGGATCAATTTGATTTCCCATTCAAAGGTAGGTAATTAAGATGGCTAAAGAATCAATGGTCCAACGTGACCTGAAAAGAAAAAGAATCGTTGCAAAATATGCTGCTAAACGTGCGGCTATTAAAAAAATCATTGCTGATCCGAATACCACGTTTGAGCAAATGATGGAAGCACAAGAAGCTTTGCAGAAACTGCCTCGCAATGCATCTCCTTCGAGAATGCGTAAGCGTTGTCAAGTTTCAGGCAGACCGCGTGGTTACTACAATAAATTTGGTTTGAGTAAAACCAAATTCCGTGAAGCTGCCATGCGTGGTGACATTCCTGGTTTGAAAAAAGCCAGTTGGTAATTGAGAGAATAGATTATGAGTTTAAGTGATCCAATTTCAGACATGATTTGTAGCATCAAGAATGCGCAAGCTGTCAATAAAGAAAGTACTGTCACACCTGCTTCAAGCTTGAAAAAAGGTATTTTGTCAGTATTACAACAGGAAGGCTACATCAGATCTTTTGAAGTGGTTGAAAAGGATAATCATCCTTTCATCAAAATCAACATCAAATATTACAGAAACAAACCTGTAATCGAGATGATCAAAAGAGTCAGTAAGCCAGGTTTAAGACAATACCGTGGTAAAGATGAATTGCCTCGCGTTGATGCAGGCTTAGGTACTGCAATTGTCTCAACATCGAAAGGTATCATGACCGACAAGTCAGCCCGTGCTGCACAAGTTGGTGGTGAAGTCCTTTGCGTCGTTAAGTAAAGGGAGCATAGCATGTCAAGAATTGCAAAACAGCCCATTGCTTTAGATTCAAAAATCAATTTTGAAATCAAAGACAATGTGGTTACAGTTAAAGGGCCAAAAGGCGAGTTATCTATGAACTTGCATGAGTCTGTTACTGTTGAACAAAAAGATGGCGAGTTGTTGGTTTCACCCAGCAGCGATGACATGATTTACATGGCAGGTACCATGCGTTCTTTAATCAATAATATGGTTGAAGGTGTGACCAATGGCTTTTCTAAAAAGCTGCAATTGGTCGGCGTTGGTTATCGTGTGGCCATGAAAGGTAAAGATTTGGATTTGAACCTCGGTTTTTCTCATCCAGTGATTTATCCTGCTCGTGAAGGCATCTCTTTTGAAACCCCATCACAAACAGAAATTGTGGTGAATGGCACAGATAAACAGGTTGTTGGTCAAGTGGCTGCAGAAATCAGAGCGATCAGACCACCAGAGCCTTATAAAGGTAAAGGTGTTAAATATGCTGATGAAAGATTGTACAGAAAAGAGGCCAAGAAAGCGTAACGCTTACTTGTGAATAATTATGCATAAGAAGAATTTACATAGAATCAAAAAAGCAACCAAAACCAGAAGCAAATTGCGTGAACTGGGTGTGCCTGCTTTGTCAGTACACAAAACCGGTCAACACTTATACGCACAAATTTTTGCTGGCGATGGTAAATCAACACTTGTATCAGCTTCAACCAAAGACAAAGGTTTGGTTGCTGACGGTGCTTCTCGCACCAACATCGATGCGGCTAAAGCAGTCGGTGCAGCAATTGCTGAAAAAGCCAAGAAAGCAGGTATTGAATCTGTTGGGTTTGATAGATCAGGTTATATCTATCATGGAAAAGTCAAAGCTTTGGCAGAAGCTGCACGTGAAGCGGGGTTGAAATTCTGATGAGTGATAAAAGAAAAAATATGGACAAGGATCAAGGCGATAACTTGTTAGAGCGTTTGGTCGCAGTTAATCGTGTGGCTAAAGTGGTTAAAGGTGGTAGACAATTTGGTTTTGCTGCTTTGACTGTTGTTGGTGACGGTAAAGGCACCATTGGTTTTGGTTATGGTAAAGCGAAAGAAGTACCGGTAGCCATTCAAAAAGCCATGGATCAAGCCAGACGCAACACCACACAAGTTGACTTGAAAGGCAACACTTTGTGGCATGCCACCAAAGCAAAACACTCAGGCTCTCGCGTATACATGCAACCTGCATCTGAAGGTACCGGTGTAATTGCCGGTGGTGCGATGCGTGCAGTATTCGACGTGGTTGGTGTTGAGAACGTTTTGGCTAAATCACAAGGTTCTAACAACCCGATTAACCTGGTCAGAGCAACCATCAAAGGTTTGCAACAAATGACTTCACCAGAAACCATTGCTGCTAAACGTGGCAAAAGCAAAGAAAGTTGGTCAAGTTAAAGTGACACAAATTAAAAGTACCAACAAATCATTGGCTAATCACAAAGCCTGTGTCAGAGGACTCGGTATCAGAAAAATGCACCAATCACGTGTGGTTGATGCAACACCTGAAAACATGGGAATGATTAACGCAGCTATTCATCTGTTAAAAGTTGAAGAAGTTAAATAATCGTAGGTGGAAAAACTATGAAATTAAATACAATTAAACCAGCAGAAGGTGCTACCAAAGCCGGCAAACGTGTTGGCCGTGGTATCGGTTCTGGCTCAGGTAAAACTTGTGGTCGTGGTCATAAAGGTCAAAAATCTCGCTCAGGTGGTTTCCACAAAGTGGGTTTTGAGGGTGGTCAATTGCCAATCCACAAAAGATTGCCTAAGTACGGATTTACCTCAAAAATGGCAGATACACGTGCAGAATTGTGTTTGTATCACCTGAACAGTGTAGATGCGACTGACATTGATTTGAACTACTTGATTGAAAACAACCTGGTCAAACGTGGTGTGACTAAAGTTAAAGTCATCAACACAGGCAGCATTGAAAAAGCTGTTAATTTGAAAGGTTTGCAAGTAACCAAGGGTGCTCAAGAAGCAATTGAAAAAGCTGGCGGAAAAGTAGAATAACCATGTCAAGCAGACAAGAACAAGTAGAAAAGTTACTCGGTAATAAAAAAGGCTTGAGTGAATTAAAAAGCCGAATTTTATTTGTAATTGGTGCATTAATCATTTATCGAATGGGTACTTTTTTACCTGTTCCTGGCGTTAACCCGGCTGCCATGGCTGAATTGTTAAAACAAAATTCAGGTGGCTTACTGGACATGTTCAACATGTTCTCAGGTGGTGCATTGGGACGTTATTCGATATTTGCTTTGGGCGTGATGCCTTATATCACGGCATCGATTATCATGCAGATATTGGGTCATACCGTACCTGCCTTACGAGAAATGAAGAAAGAAGGTGATACCGGTCGTCGTAAGATCACCCAGTACACCCGATACTTCACCATTGTTTTGGCTGCGGTTCAATCCTTCACCATCACATCAGCATTGCAATCTCTAGATACAGCGGGAATTCCGGTTGTTCCACAACCAGGGTTTGGCTTCCTGTTCACAGCGACAGTGTCGTTGACAGGTGGTACCATGTTTTTGATGTGGTTGGGTGAACAAATCACAGAGCGTGGCATCGGTAACGGTATTTCATTATTGATTTTTGCGGGTATTGTGGTTGGTTTGCCTAGTGCAGTGGTGTCGGTATTCCAGTTGGTGAGCGAAGGTCAATTGAATGCCTTGTGGGCAATCTTCCTGATGGTATTGGCATTGGCTTTGACAGCTTTCATTGTATTTGTCGAAAGAGGTCAGCGTCGCATCACCATGCAGTTTGCACGTCGTGGTGGTCGTCAGGCCACTCAGGCACAAACTTCCTACTTACCGCTTAAAGTCAACATGTCTGGCGTAATCCCAGTGATATTTGCTTCGGCTTTAATCATGTTGCCTAGTTCTATTGCTAACTTTGCAGGAACCAGAGAAGGTTTAGGTTGGTTACAGGACATTTCACAGCAGTTAACACCAGGTAATACTTTATACATGATATTATTTGGTGGTCTGATTGTCTTCTTTGCTTATTTTTATACAGGGTTGACATTTAACTCAGATGAGACTGCTGATAATTTGAAACGTCAAAGTGCGGTGATTCCAGGTATTCGTCCAGGCAAACAGACTTCAACTTACCTTGACAGCGTATTGAACAGAGTGACCTTCTGGGGTTCTATGTACCTGTTGGGTGTGAGCTTGCTACCAGACGTTATGAGTAATTTCATCACAGTGCCGTTCGCATTGGGTGGTACCGGATTACTGATTGTTGTGGTGGTGGCTATGGACTTCATGGCGCAACTGCAAAACCACTTGGTTTCTCAGCAATATGATTCAGTGCTGAAGAAATCAAACATTAAAAATTACCAACGTTCCACACGGATTCGCCGGTAAGTAATAAACATCAATATTTAAAGCTTTGCCATTGTTTGAAAAAATAATGGCATTGCTTTATTGGTTGGTATATAATTTGCGCCCTTTCGCGAAGGCGCAAAGAATCAAGGTCTTTCAGACCTTTTTGTGTAATTAAAGAGCAAATCATTGATTTTATAATTAATTTTTTGTTTTTTTTGAGGAATTAAGGAGTAAAAAATGGCTCGTATTGCGGGTGTAAATATACCAGTGCATAAGCATGCCTGGATTGGTCTGACCAGTATTTATGGTATCGGCCGAACCAGAGCCTATGCGATATGCGAAAAAGCAGGTGTTGATCCAGCTCAAAAAATTGGGCAATTGGATGAAGACGCCTTAGATAAGCTTCGTGCAGAAGTGGCTGAATTTGATGTAGAAGGTGACTTGCGTCGTGAAGTTGCTATGGACATCAAAAGATTGATGGATTTGGGATGTTATCGTGGTTTAAGACACAGAAGAGGCTTGCCTGTTCGTGGTCAAAAAACCAAAACGAATGCGCGTACGCGTAAAGGTCCTAAAAAACCAATTAAACGTTAATTAATATACATTTTATATTAATAGCGATATCAGATTAGAGAATTGTAATGGCAAGACCACAAAAAACTAAAAAGAAAATTAAGAGAACTGTTGTTGACGGCATCGCACATGTACACGCGTCTTTCAACAATACCATCATCACGATCACTGACAGACAAGGTAATGGTTTGTCGTGGGCAACGGCTGGTGGGTCTGGATTTAGAGGTTCAAGAAAAAGTACCCCATTTGCTGCACAGGTAGCTGCTGATAGAGCAGGTCAAGTGGCTAAGGAATACGGTATGAAAAACATTGAAGTTCGAATTAAAGGTCCAGGTCCAGGCAGAGAATCATCTGTTAGAGCATTGAACGCCTTAGGTTTTCGTGTAACCAACATCATTGATATTACACCAATTCCTCACAATGGTTGTAGACCACCGAAAAGACGTAGGGTGTAAGGAGATATAAAATGGCAAGATATTTAGGTCCAAAATGTAAATTGGCACGTCGTGAAGGCGTCGATTTGATGACTAAAAGTCCAGCCCGTGCGATGGAAACCAAGTGTAAACTTGACGTACCTCCAGGACAGCATGGTTTGGCAGCGAAAAGAAACAAACCTTCTGACTACGCTTTGCAGTTGCGCGAAAAACAAAAAGTTCGTCGTACCTACGGTGTGTTGGAAAAGCAATTCGTTAACTACTACAAGAAAGCAGCCCGACAAAAAGGTGCAACCGGTGAAAACCTGTTGAAACTTTTGGAATCACGTTTGGATAACGTGGTTTACCGCATGGGTTTTGCTGTGACCAGAAATGAAGCACGCCAATTGGTGAGCCACAAATCAATTTTGGTTAACGGTCAAGTTTGTAACATCCCTTCTTACCAGGTTAAAGCCGGTGATGAAGTGGAAATTCGTGAAAAATCTAAAAAACAATTGCGTATCAAACAGGCATTAGAGCTTTGGGGCGAAATGAATTTATTCGCCGATTGGGTTTCTGTCGATGCAGCGAAAATGGTTGGTCAGTTCAAATCTGTTCCTAACCGTGATGAATTACCAGCTGACATCAACGAAAACCTGATTGTAGAGCTTTACTCTAAATAATAACCCTTTATAGAGAGAAATATTATGTCTGACATATTAGCAAGATTACTTCGACCCAGAGTGGTTGAAGTCAATGAACGATCAGATTACAGTGCAAAAATCATCATTGAACCTTTAGAAAGGGGCTTTGGTCACACCATTGGTAATGCGTTCCGCAGAATCTTGTTGTCTTCGATTCCTGGCTGTGCCGTGACAGAAGTCAACATTGATGGTGTACAACACGAATTCTCTACCTTGGAAGGTGTCAGAGAAGACGTCGTTGAAATTCTGTTGAATTTGAAAACTTTGTCTTTCATCATGCCGGATCGTGATGAAGCAGAAGCTATGATTAATGTAACCGGTCAGGAAGTTACCGCTGCTGATATTCAATTACCTGACGGTGTTGAAGTGGCGAATCCAGACCAACACATTTGTCATTTGGATAAAAAAGCGTCTATCTCAATGCGTTTGAAAATTGAAAAAGGTGTGGGTTACGATCCATCAACCAACCGCATTTCAAACGAAGAATCACGTCCTATCGGTCAGTTGGTACTGGATGCCAGTTTCTGTCCGGTTAAGCGTGTGGCTTATGAAGTTGAAAATGCACGTTTGCACCAAAAAACCAATTTGGACAAATTGATTTTGGACATTGACACTGATGGTTCTATTTCGGCTGAAGATGCGGTTCGTACTGCTGCCAGAATTCTGGTTGAGCAAATGGCCATCTTCATTGATTTCAAAATTGAAACAACAGTTGAAGAAAAAGAAGAGGAAGAGAAACTCAATCCGATTCTTTTGAAACCAATTGATGAGTTGGAATTGACAGTTCGTTCTGCGAATTGTTTGAAAGCCGAAAACATTCAATACATTGGTGATTTGATTCAAAGAACTGAAGTTGAGTTATTGAAGACTCCAAACTTGGGTAAAAAATCATTGAATGAAATCAAAGGTGTACTTTCAGAGATGGGATTGACTCTGGGTGTACGTTTAGAAAATTGGCCTCCAGCAGCGATTCGTACTGCTGAGCGTCTTATCGGATAAGGGGCAATATCATGCGTCATAGAAAATCAGGTAGAAAATTAAATAGAAATTCTTCACACAGAAAAGCCATGTTTAAAAATATGGCGGCATCTTTGTTTGAGCATGAGTTGATTAAAACCACTGTTCCTAAAGCCAAAGAATTGCGCTCTGTGGCCGAAAAATTAATCACATTGGGTAAAGTTGACTCTGTGGCTAACAGACGTTTGGCTTTCTCAAGATTAAGAAACAAAGAAATGGTCAACAAATTGTTCACTGAATTGGGTCCTCGTTACCAGGAACGTCCAGGTGGTTACCTGCGCATCCTGAAATGCGGTTTCCGAGCTGGTGACAATGCACCGATGGCTTTTGTTGAATTGGTTGATCGTCCAATCAAATCGCAAGCTGTTGAAGTGGCTGACGACAGCGAATAAGCCGTTTCTACAAGATGTTGAAAAAAGCCTGGTTTTAACCGGGCTTTTTTTGTTTAAAATTTCATATCTAAATCGAATAAAAGGTGTTATGGCATGTCTATATTTGTTAATCTACACCTTTGAATCAAATATGACATTAAAAATGCCCGGAATTTTGACAACGCCATTGACGAAAAATCAATTCAGATTGTTAACCTTGTTACCCTTCTTAACCTGTGCTGGCCTGTTGGCCTATGCCTTGTATGTAGAGCATGTGCTTTTTCTTATGCCATGTAATCTGTGCATTTTACAAAGGGTGGTGTTTATCGGTATTGGACTGTTGTATTTACTCGCTAGTTTTAAACCGGCTCAATACTGGGGCAGAAAAGTATTCGGTGTGTTGATATTGGTGACCACGGCATGTGGTATCGGTTTGGCAGGCCACCATGTCAGAATGCAAGGCTTACCACCAGAATTGATACCAG
The DNA here is from genome assembly GCA_030426705.1 of Gammaproteobacteria bacterium. GTDB lineage: Bacteria > Pseudomonadota > Gammaproteobacteria > Xanthomonadales > Marinicellaceae > Marinicella. The sequence goes on along the minus strand of JAUHXW010000001.1, from coordinate 18,325 downwards.
ATTGTGGCCCCAGTTTACAAATGATGTTGGAAAATTCCTCCATTTGGGATGCGGTGTCATCGGTGCTCAAAGCCTCTGGTAATTGTGCCGATATTCAATGGGATTTTTGGGGCTTAAGCATGCCTACCTGGACGTTGATCTGCTTTATAGGTCTGTTTATTTACACCATCCTTTGGATGTTTATTAAAGTTAAAGAATCATGAAATCGCTAAAAAATAACCCACAAGAAGATAATTGGAGCCTAGACAGCTGGAAACAAAAAGCCATCCGTCAGCAAGCCAATTACCCAGATCAGGTGCATTTGCAACAAGCATTGGACAAATTATCGTCGCTGCCACCATTGGTGACGTCATGGGAAATCAAACGCTTGAAAAAATATTTGGCGGAAGTATCCAGAGGAGAACGCTTTTTGGTGCAAGGTGGTGATTGTGCAGAAAGCTTTGCCGATTGTAATTCATCCATCATCTCCAACCGTCTGAAAGTATTGATTCAAATGAGTCTGGTGTTGATTCACGGTTGCCAAATTCCCGTGGTCAGGGTAGGTCGTTTTGCCGGCCAATACGCCAAACCACGTTCGGCCGACCTGGAAACCCGTGATGGCGTCAGTTTGCCTTCATTCCGTGGCGACATCGTTAATGAAAACGCTTTCACCGAAGCAGCCAGAATTCCCAATCCGGATAAAATGCTGGAAGCCTATCACTACTCAGCGATGACCATGAACTTTATTCGCGCACTGGTTGATGGTGGCTTTGCTGACATCAGGCATCCTGAGTATTGGGATTTGGCCTGGGTTAAACATTCACCCAATGCCGATAAATTCCATAATCTGGTCAGTAAAATCAAAGAATCGATTAACTTTGCCGAAGTATTGGTGGGTCGTCAGGTCAATAACCTGTCCAGTGTGGAGTTTTTTGCGGCTCACGAAGCCCTGCATTTGCATTATGAGCAGGCTTTGACCCGCACAGTGCCCAGACAATCAGGTTACTTTAATTTAAGCGCACACTTTCCCTGGATTGGCCTCCGAACCAATCAAATCGACAGCGCCCATGTGGAATTACTGCGCGGCATCGAAAATCCTGTCGGGGTGAAAATTGGATCAGAAACCGACAGCGAGCATCTGGTTGAACTGTGTCGCACGCTGAATCCAAACAATGAAGCCGGTAAATTAACCTTGATCCATCGCTTTGGCGCCAAAAACATCGAAGCCAACTTGCCACGATTGATTGAAACAGCACAAAAGGCTGACCTGGATGTAGTCTGGTGTGCCGACCCCATGCATGGCAACACCGAAGCCACTTCAAACGGCTACAAAACCCGCCGCTTTGAAAACATCAGCAAAGAAGTCGAACTATCCTTCAAAATCCACAAAGCCAACGGCTCACACCTCGGCGGCGTACATCTGGAATTAACCGGTGAAAACGTCACCGAATGCCTCGGCGGCGCCAGAGCCCTGCAAGAAGCCGATTTAAGCAAAGCCTACACCACTCAGGTGGATCCGCGCTTAAACTACGAACAAGCCTTGGAATTGGCCTTTTCGATCAAGGATTTTTATCATCAATCATAAATTTTAAATGATTGAAATCTATTTTTAATGGACAATAGTTTTTAGAGTGTTATGAAGTTTAAATGTATTTTGTTGCTGGTTTTGATCGCCAATACAGTGGGTGCGCAACAGATTTTGTTAGAGCTTGAAAGTGAGCCAGGAGATGTTGTTGGTCAGGGACTATCTTATTCTTATACTGAGGCTGATGGTGATTTCTATGTCAGTAAACAGCAGACTCAAGATGGTTTTTTGGAATGGATTTCTATTGAATTTGTTCAGAATAATCAATTGGTTTTTTATTTTGCCATCAGCCCCAGAACTGGTAGAGAATTTATCATTGGTCCATATCCAAATATAACAAATTTAGGCAATTCATTTGCACAACCTGGGCTCCATGCTTCATTTTATGAAACCCCTAATTGCGACAGAAACTTTGGCGAATTTCAACTGCTGGAGCTGGAGTTGAATGGCAATCAAGTCACCCGATTAGCCGTAGATTTTTCTCAACATTGTGAATCCATTGAAGCACCCGCACTTAATGGTGTTTTTAGATATTTTTCAAATGGGGAACCGTTTCCTACACCACCAGATACTGACAGCGATGGCGTCCCCGACTCTTATGATAACTGTATCTCTAAAGCAAATGCGGACCAATCAGACAGTGACCAAGATTTACTAGGCGATGCTTGTGATCACATTTACACAGAAGCGAGTGTACTTATAGACAGTGATATTGATGACTTCCTTGGAGAAGGGATATACCGAGAATATTCTATGTTAAATGGAAGGTTCAGAGTCTTAAGAAATACCTTTGAAGCTATTCAATTTTCATTTCATAACAGTGAAAGTTTTCTCAATATCTATCTAGCCATGCCTTTTGGTATGCCTTTAGAAGTTGGAGTCTATGAGAACGTCATTAGCTATAACCATCAAGAAGTTGAAGAACCAGCTATGGATGTCCACTATAACAGCAGAAGTTGTAGTTTTGTCGGTGGATTTGAAGTTTTTGAAGTGTTGCGAGATGCCGCTGGTGAAATTTTAAAGCTTGATTTTGCTTATAATTTGAGTTGTGGTAATTCTAACGGCTCGTTTAGCGGTCGAATTAAGTTCGACGACCGTATCAGAGATGTGATTTTTTATTCTGGTATCGAATAAGTAATAGAGTCTATTAACTCAGGAGAGCTGCTCACAGCTCTCCAAGTAGCATGAAAAAATGGCAGGAAAGCCATTTTTTGATACGTAGCAACCCGAAAGGCGATTGACATGGATGTTAATTAGTACAACACGACTGCCAGCGTCTTTGTTTGCACCGCAAACCGCGCAGCGCAAAAAAGTTCCTCAGGGTAGTTGACTTCAGTCAACCCAGTTAAACCATCAGGTCGGCTAAAGCCAACTACCCAAATGGACCGCCGGCGGCTCGCCGGCAAACTCCTAAGTCTCCCCTCTTGAGAGGGGGGCAGGGGGTGTGTAAAGTTTTTCAGTTTCCGTCATGCCAGACCCATATCCGAACATATCGTCGTACTCGGACGAGCTACGGCACACAAGACAGTCTTCTTTTACTTTGTAAAAACCGCCAATCTTGTTTAGCCTGCTCTTGATCCGGGGACCCAGTTTGCAAAGCAAACCGCGCAGCGCTAAATCTCTTTTTGACTGTTCACTGAGCGACAAGCTGAATTTCAAAGCAAGAGAGGATAGCCTGGACTAAGTCAAAGTGAACCACATAGAATCGCTAAGACTTCGACTCCGCTCAGCCAACGCGATTCTGCTTAGGAGATTTTGAAATGATGAATGAAATTTAACTCAATCAAATCCATCCTTAAAAATCAAATCAACAATTCCCACGATAAAAGGGGGCGATAACTCAGAACTGTTGCCATCGGCATCAGTAGCCACTAGGCGCAGTTCACCGCCGGTAATGCCATCAGGAATATCAAACACGGCCATGGTTGACTGTTGAGGAAACACATAGGTCTGTGAATCTGTATATACCGCTTTATCAACCAAGCCTGGCTCATCATTGAAATAAGCATCAATCTCAATCGGATAGGCCGCATTGGCCAAACTCGCATCGACTGAAAACTCAACTTCACTGAATAAATCACCTGAAACGTCGATAAAACTGGTCGCAGTAATCACCGGATGATTCATCAGTAAATTGGTACCCACATCAGCATCATCGGTATCATTCGGGTTTAAGCCATCAGGATCAATCCCGCCATCAGCAATGACATCAACCTCAGCAGTCAAATTATTTAAATAATCATTACCACGAATTTGATTACCAAAAGAACTCAAATCTGTAACAAACACGCCTTCAGAATTATAAGCAACCAAATTACCTTCACCAGGTAATGCACCGCCGACTTGATTGTCATAACCATCGATAATGTCCACACCGCCAAATACATGCCCCAAATCTGCCGAACCTGAAGGGTCTGTGCCGATATAATTACCTACGATTAAGGTATTATTGGTGCCATCAGCGATATAAATGCCTGACTCATGATTGCCAATCACATTGCCAAGAATGGTGCTGCCATCTTGCAGTGAACCAATGAAGTTGTTATGAGCAGCACCTCCGAAAAATGAAATACCTGAATACACACTCCCCAATGGCGTAACGCCATCTTTCATGGTGCCAATATAATTGCCCAAAATCGCATTGTGATGAGGGAGTTGATCGTTGGGCGTACAAGTAAAGCCCGCATAAAATTGAATACTGTCTGAATCTTGTGCTGCAATCAAATTACCATCAGCAGCAGCAGAACCGCCGATGACATTTCCTGAGCTGTCACAACCAAATAACAGACCATTGGCTGGATTGTTACCGGAACTGGCCATACCCGTTTCATCGGTGCCAATAAAATTACATTCAACGCGGTTATCATTACTTTTGAAAATAACCAGGTTGTTGAAGAAATTACGAATATTTAAACCACGAATGACCGAACCATCAGATCCTGCTTCTAATCGCAGCCCAACTTCAGTCGATTGGCCCTGTAGCACAATCTTGTAGTCAGGCCTTGACGCAATGGGTAAATCACAAACCCCAGAATTATTAGGCTGGGTAGAGCCATCGATATTTACAGGTTTAACAATATCAGGCAAATGACCCAATGTGCCTTGATTAACCTGAATCACACAAACCTCATTGTGACAGCCAGGATCATTGATGTTAAAAGATATGTGAGTCGTGCCACCATTGTGCTGATTGGCCTCCATCAATGCAGCCCGTAAAGTGCAAACATTACTTATGGTGTCACAAACCCCATCAATCACCTCATCAGGTTCATCCAAAGTTCCGTTAACCACCAAATTCAAAGCACCACCAGCCGAAGCAGCACCACAAACCAAACACAAAACCACCCAAGTCAAAACTTTTTGCATAATTTCCCCCCTATTTTGAAACAATGCCAATCATTATGACCCAGGCAAAATAAAATATAAACCCCAAGAGTAAGGAAAGAACAACACAACAGCGTAACAAAGAGAAAGTCAAGTGAACAATGGACCGCCGGCATTCTCTTTAAGTTCCCCTCTTGAGAGGGGCAGGGGGTGTGTAAAGTCTTTCAGTTTCCGTCATGCCGAACCCCGATTTGTAATATCCTCACCTACCTTCATGCCGGACCCCGATCCGTATATATCGTCGTCCTCGGACGAGCTACGGCACACAAGACAGTCTTCGGTCTCTGATCCTGTCTCGCCCCTAACTCCTGCATCCATACAGTCGTCTTTTACTTTGTAAAAACCGCCAATCTTGTTTAGCCTGCTCTTGATCCGGGGACCCAGTTTGCGCAGCAAACCGCGAAGCGCCTAAATCTCCCCTCTAGAGAGGCCCCTGCAGGGATTGTAGGTAGTTAGGGCAATGCAGGAGCAGTTGCCGAGGATTAAAGGGTGTGTAAAGTCTTTCAATTCCCGTCATGCCGGACCCCGATCCGGCATCCAGTGTCTTTGTTTGCGTAGCAAACCGCGCAGCGCCAAATGTCCCTTTGTATCTTATGAAAGTATCTAACCCCCCAAGAAACGTAATCAAAAACTCCAGAAACAAGCATTTAATTTAATAAAGACTTAAAAACATACAAAAAATGACAAAATACTTGTTTATTCGACTTTTTTAGATTATTTTGAAAAACTGTAAAAATAAATAAAGGGGGCTTTATGAAAATCAAACTATGTTATTTATTGGTTGTAGTAGTTATTTCATTGATTACTGGATGTTCTCAACTAAAACCAGTCAATAATTATGCGATAGGTAAAATTAATCCGGAAGAAACTTATATTAGTAGAAAATCAGAAGATACTTTAAAAAATACTTTTGAGTTTAAATCCTATAACGATGCTCATAATAAAGTAATGAAGTTAGAAGCAGACTATGCTTGTATTAAACATAAGACGAAACCTGATAAATGTGATGTCCAGACACCAAAAAAAGAATTTCTTGAAAAACTTAAATTTTATCGTGACACAATTGCTTTTGATCTAATCAGTTACTCCAATGAAGTTTGTGGTTTACATCACGCCAGAATACTAATGAAAAGTAATGTTTGGAACATAGGGGTGGGTGGAGCTTCTTTGTTATTTTCTCAGTTAGGTGCAATTACTGATAAAGTTGCAGCAGCTACAAATTGGTCTGCAGCAGCATCATTTTTTACCGCATCTAAGGAGTTGGTGAACAGTGAAATTCTTATGGATAGTTTGGCTGCTAATTTGATTACAATTTCAAGAAATCTCAGGAAACAACAGCTGCTGGTTATAAAAAAGAATTTAAAAGAGCCATATTTGTCTTATAAATTTAATCAAGCTGTATCCGATATCAACGAGTACCATAACAGTTGTAGTTTTTATGTGGCGATTACAGAACTTAACAAATTAATCGAAAACCAAAAGCCAACGAAAAGTGAAATTGAGACTAAAATAAAAAATCTGGTTGATCTCATGAATTACCAAAAAGAACAAGAAAATAAGCAATCCGTTGAACAAATTATAAAATCAAACACATCTGTTTCAAAAGAAATACAAAAGTTGTTAAGCCAATTAGTAGAAGCAGATATTGAATAAAAAATTATTGTTTTATTATTCGTTCCTTAATGTTCTTAATTGTAAAACCAACCCACATCAAGTATATTTGTTGGCGAGAGAACATCAATTAAAGGGGACAGGGACAGAATGACCGAAGACCAAAAGAAAAACCTCGAAACCCAGCTTTGGGGCATCGCCAATTTACTCCGTGGAAAAATCTCTGCCGATGATTACCGGGATTACATCCTTGGCTTTATCTTTTTTAAATACCTTTCAGAAAAACAATACCTCTACGCCAATGAACTACTCAAAGGCGAAGACGTCACCGAATACACCGAAGTCACTGATTCAGACACCTTACAAGCCATCGAAGAAGAATCGGTAGAGAAACTTGGTTATTACCTGGCGCCCAATGAACTGTTTCGCGTGCTGGTGGCCAAAGGCCAGTCCAAAGTCGAAGGTGAATCCAATTACATCCTCGAAGACTTACAAGCCGTACTGAACCACATTGAGGACAGTACCCGAAACACCGAATCTGAAGAAGACTTCAATGCCCTGTTCGAAGACCTGGATTTACAATCCAATAAACTCGGTCGAACCGTACAGGCACGCAATGACATCGTGGTCGAAATCCTCGGCTTTTTGAGCAAGATTGATTTCCAGCTCGATGAACTTGAATCCGATGTTTTGGGAGATGCCTACGAATATTTAATCGCTAAATTCGCAGCTGGCGCAGGCAAGTCAGCTGGCGAATTCTATACACCACAAAAGGTTTCAAAAATCCTCGCTAAACTGGTCACCACTGGTAAAGACCGATTGCGCTCGGTTTATGATCCGACCTGTGGTTCTGGTTCATTGCTACTTCGGGTGGCCAGAGAAGCCGAAGTCGCGGAGTTTTTTGGCCAGGAACAAAATCGCACCACCTATAACCTGGCACGCATGAACATGATCTTACATGACGTGCATTACCGTGATTTCGACATCAAGCAAGCCGACACCTTAGAAGAGCCACAACACATCGACCAACGATTTGAAGCCGTGGTGGCTAATCCGCCATTCTCGGCCCATTGGAAATCCAGTGCCAATCCGCTCAATGATTCAGACGAGCGCTTCAGCCCTTATGGCCGACTGGCGCCGAAAACCAAAGCCGACTACGCCTTCCTCACCCACATGCTGCACCAATTAGACGATAACGGCATCATGGCCTCGGTCTTTCCACACGGTGTACTGTTCCGCGGCGCAGCCGAAGGCACCATCCGCGAATACATCATCAAAGAAATGAACGCCCTTGATGCGGTCATCGGCTTGCCGGCCAATATCTTCTACGGCACATCCATCCCGACCTGTATTCTGGTACTGAAAAAGAACCGCCAGCCAGAAGATAAAGTCGTCTTTATCGACGCCAGCGGTGATGACCATTACATCAAGGAAGGCAACCAAAACGTCCTGCGCGATGAAGACGTTGATCTGATTATCGAAACCTATCGAAACCGCGCCGCAAAAGATAAATACAGCCACATCGCCAGCCTGGAAGAAATCGCCGAAAACGACTACAACCTCAATATCCCCCGATATGTCGATACCTTCGAGGAAGAAGAGCCAGTGGATATAGATGCGGTATCAAGAGAACTGAAACAATTGGACAAAGAACTGGATGAAACCAATAAGGAAATTCAGAAGTTTTGTGATGAATTGGGGATTGGGACGCCGTTTTGATGGATGAAATGATTGAAAAACAACAGTTTGTACCGGAGTTAAGGTTTTCTGAGTTTGAGGATGGTTGGGAACGAAACACCCTAAAAAACCATAAAATCATGGTCATTGATGGTGATAGAGGTAAAAACTACCCTAAGACAAATGATTTTAATGAAAAAGGACATTGTCTTTTCTTAAATGCAAAAAATGTTACTTCTAGAGGATTTGAGTTTTTTGAAACTGCATTTATAACAGAAGAAAAAGATGCATTATTGAGCAAAGGAAAATTAAAAAGGAATGATTTGGTTTTAACAACTAGAGGAACTGTAGGTAATATAGCGATTTATAATGATACAGTTGACTACAACCATATAAGAATTAACTCTGGAATGGTTATATTAAGGGCTGAAGAAGAAAATATATATGGTTTGTTTTTATCTTATATTTTCATTTCATCAAATTTAATTAAACTTATTAAAATAGTTGCATTTGGTAGCGCACAGCCTCAATTAACAGTAAAAGAAATTAATAAGTTTAAGTTTTGTTTGCCAAGTTTAAAAGAACAAAAAAAAATCGCCAACTTCCTCACCGCCATCGACCAACGCATCACCTTACTCAAACTAAAAAAAGCCGCCCTCGAACAATACAAAAAAGGCCTGATGCAAAAAATCTTTAGTCAGGAGATTCGGTTCCGTCCAGATGAATCAAAAACAGAAAAAACCAATTCCCCTCTTGAGAGGGGCCAGGGGTGTGTAAAGCAGGGTGAATTAACAAGCTGTATAGCCAAAGCAACCGAATCAAAAAACATCCATCACGACAGCCTGAATGAACACCCCCCTGCGCCCCCCTCAAGGGGGGAAGAGATAGGTAACAACTATCCGGATTGGGAAGAGAAGCGGTTGGGGGACTTGGCAAGTAAAGAAAAATGGAGCTTTACTGGTGGTCCCTTTGGTTCAGACTTAATGTCCAAAGATTACACCGAAGATGGTGTAAGAATTATTCAATTACAAAACATTGGAGATGGTTTTTTCGATGAATCATCAAAAATATATACAAGTAAAGATAAAGCAGACCAGCTTTTAAGTTGCAATATTTATCCAGGTGAAATTTTAATTTCAAAAATGGGTGATCCCGTAGCAAGAGCTTGTTTAATACCAAACAAAGATAAAAGATATTTGATGTCATCAGATGGTATTAGGTTTGTTCCTGATACAGAAATATGTAACTCTTATTTTATGTTACAACTTATCAATTGGAGAGACTTTAGAGGTAAAGCATTTTCGTTGAGCACAGGAAGTACAAGAAAAAGAATTGGTTTAACAGATTTACGAAAAATCAAATTAAAACTGCCGTGTCTTCAAGAACAACAAAAAATAGCCAATTGCCTGTCTGCAATCGACCAATCCATTAACCAACTTACCAACCAAATAGACCAAACCACCCAATTTAAAAAAGGACTGTTGCAGAGGATGTTTGTGTGAAAGAACCAAATAAAAATTTGGCAAGACAATTAAATTTATCTGAATTAGAAATAGATAATTATGGTGTTAAATCAGTTTTTTCCCAACTCGGTCTGAAAGAAAATACATTCTCTGGATTTTCAAAAATAAATGTATTTATCGGAAAGAATAACTCGGGGAAAAGTAGGTTTATCAGAGCAATTGCGAGTGAAAAGTTTAAAAGAGTTGAGTTTTGACTTCAATAGAACTGTCAATAACATAATATCTGAATCTAATTTCAAAATGAATGCTAAAACTTTAAATTTAGTGTTCGAAAATAATCCTGTTGCTGAAAATATAAATGTTAAATTCACGCCAGAGATTTACGATGGTTTTAATCTAGAATTTATTAAACATTTCAGGGGAGTAGCTGAAGATATCAAGACAATCAATGAAAACAATGATGGAATCAAAAAACTTCATGAAATGAATGAAATATTAATAGAATATGAAAATGTAATTAGAAAAGAGAATGCTTTTCATAAATGTTATGTACCCGTTCTAAGAGGTTCTTATCCTCTTGATGGAGAAGAGGAGAATAAGAAAGATTATTACTTTGATCGCATTAATGAAATTTACAGATTGAATGCAAAGCCATTTAATACTCAAAAATTGAATAACAAAGAGCTTCAGATATTCTCAGGCAAATCAATATACAGTAATTTTAAAACAATGCTTTTAGGCTCTCCAGCTAACAGAGATCTTGCAAAGAAGTACCAAGAGTTTTTATCAAATACATTTTTTCAGGGTAGAGAAGTAACTTTAATTCCAAATCAAGAAAGTAAAGGTTATTTAGAATTAATGATTGAAGGAGATGAGCAAAGAAGAATTTATGATGTAGGAGATGGTTTGGGACAAATGATCATATTGACTTTCCCTATTTTTATGAGAGAGGAGCCATCAATGTTTTTCATTGAAGAGCCTGATTTATTTATGCACCCAGGTATGCAAAGAGTTTTAATGGAAGCAATGTTGATGAATGTTCAGCATCAATATTTTATAACGACTCATTCAAACCATATTCTTGATTTGGCAGTTGAAAGACCTCAAGACTATTCAATATTTATGCTGAAAAAAAAGGGAATTAATGATTTTGAAGTTAAGAATATTAATAAAGGGTTACGAGAAATCAATAAAGACTTAGGAGTAAGAAATACATCTGTTTTATTAGCAAATGCATCAATTTGGGTTGAAGGTGTAACAGATAAACTTTACTTAAAATCTTTTTTGAAAAAATATCTTGAGACATTGAAGCTTGAAGATGAAGATTTATACATCAAATATTCAAGATATATAGAAGATTACCACTACATTTTTGTTGAATATCAAGGCAGTAACTTGCCTCATTTCAATTTTGGTGTGGATGATGATAACCAGAAAACAACTAATGTAAATAGTTTAATTGGAAACGCTTTAGTAATAGCAGATGGTGATGTAAAGAATAAAGGTAATCGAATTCTAACATTAGAAAATGCATTAGGAAAAGATGGTGTTACGTGTTTGGAGTGTAAGGAAATTGAAAATTTAATACCATTACCAATTCTGAAAGAGGCTGCCAAACAAAAATTTTCAAGCAGTAACCTTGATAAAAAAGGTGTAATTTTCGATCCATCTAAATTAAGAGCACAAAGTTACATGAAAAGCAAAAATTATGGTGTTGGAAAATTTTTAGATGATTGCTTAAGCCAGGAAAAAGATTATTTCTCAGAACCTCCAGCAAAAACTAAAAATGAAAAAACCGGATCATTAAAAAATAAAACAGAATTCTGTGAAGCTGTAGTAGCAATAATGGAAAAGGGAGATATTGAATTCACTCTTAATAAACAGCTCAGAGATTTGTGTTTACAAATTTTTAAGCACATTGAAAAGTGCAATAACAATGATTGTTTATAAATACGAACATATTTAATTCTGATGAAGCCCATAAATCTATTTTCTCTAACCCAAGCACAAGATTCGCTAGAGGTAAGTTGCTACGAAAAATTTTTAAATCATTATAAAATAGAAATTAAAAGTGAAGAAGTTGCTGATATTAAGGTATTAGTTAACCTACTTGATGATAATGAAAGTAATAAAAATATTTTTAATGAGTTTTATGTAAGTTATAAAATCCCTCAAATTGGAAAAGAATTTGACTTGCTTAGATTTGGGGTAAATTATGTACTTAATATTGAACTGAAAAGTTCGAGCACTGAAGAAAAGATAAAAAAGCAATTACTAAGAAATAAGTATTATCTTAGTTATTTGGGAAAACAGATATATAATTTTACTTTTGAGTCAAGTTCTCAAAAAATATTTTATTTAAATACTGAAGATAATTTGGAGGTTGCTGATTCTTCCTTTTTAAATAATTTGTTAGTGGGTCAAGAATTGATAAAAATTAATAAGCTTGATGACATGTTTAACCCCTCTGACTATTTAGTTTCTCCATTTAATTCTACAGATAGCTTTTTAGAAGATAAATACTTTCTGACTAATCATCAAGAGCTAATAAAAAAACAAATCATTCAGTCTGTTACTAAAAGTCGGACTGAAAATTTTATTTCAGTAACAGGAAGTGCAGGAACAGGTAAAACCTTATTAGTTTATGATATTGTAAAAGAAATCAGTAAAACAAAAAAAGCATTGATTGTTCATTGTGGCAACCTAAATGCAGGCCAAGTTAAATTAAAAACTTTTGGGTTGGATATAGTACCAATAAAAAACCTTAGACACTGTAAGTTATCTGATTATGACGTATTAATTATAGATGAGGCCCAACGGATTAAAGCAAAGCAATTAAATTTGATTATAACGGAAATAAGCAAAGCTAAAGGGAGTTGTATTTTTTCATACGATAAGTTGCAGACTCTTTCCTTTTCGGAAAAAAACCGAAACATTGATAAAACCATTAGTAGTATAAGTTCAATTACAACACATAAACTTTCAGAAAAAATTAGAACAAATAAAGAGATTTCAACTTTTATTAAGGCATTTTTCGATTTAAAAAGAAATATTCAGGTTGTTTCAAAAGATAATATTAATTTAAATTATTTCAATTCTATTGAAGATACAAAGAATTATTTAGCTACTGTTTCTGAAGACTGGAAATTTTTACGCTTTACAGCATCAATGTTCAATCTTGAATATCATGAAAAATATTCGGAAATAGCTTTTCAAAACTCACATGAAGTAATTGGACAAGAGTTTGATAATGTCGTTGTAGTAATTGATGAGAATTTTACTTACAACAACGAAGGAAAATTAATTTACAAAGCAAAATCTTATTATCATCCTGTTTACATGTTATTTCAAAATATCACTCGTACAAGAAAAAGATTAAATATTGTGATAATTAATAATCAGGAAATATTAGAAAGATGCTTGCAACTATTGTGAAATCGGTAGTAATTGCTTTAGGCTGCATTATATAACTTAAGAGATCAGTCCCCTTAAAAATAAACAAACAAAGAGAAATTAATTGAACGACATAACCGCCATAGAAAACCTCATCAAAGACCCAAACCTTCGCAAATTGGAGTCTCAATTTGGTGGTTTTAATATTTTTGAATCCATAGGCGCTGTGCGCAGGGAATTACGCCATTCAGACTTTTTGGCTTTTTTACTCGACCCTTCTGCCAATCATCAACTTTTTGATCGTTTTATTAAGCCATTTTTGTTTCGAGTCGCAGAGAAGACTGATGCTGTCTCAGTCATTGATATAGACCTGTTGAACTATGATGACATTCAAATTCGAAGGGAGTGGAAAAACATTGATATATTGATTGTCTCAGAGCAATCAGAATTTGTTTGTGCCATCGAAAATAAAATTGATGCGGGTGAGTCTAAAGGCCAACTTAAAAAATATCATAAAACAGTCAATCAACACTTTCCTAAATGTGTAAAACAAATATTCGTATTCTTAACACCAGAGGGTATCGAGGCTTCGGATTCTGATAATTGGATTTCTTTTTCCTATTCAGAGGTGTTCGATACACTTAAACAATTATTAAAAGAACACAAAGAAACATTAGGCCACGACATTCACTTCGCCATCAGTCAATACAAAGAAACCATCGAAAGGCACATCATGACAGATACTACAATCACAAAACTTTGCCAAGCCATTTACAAAGAACACAAACAAGCACTGGATTTAATCTTTGAGAACAGGCCTGATGCATTATTAGAAATAAAAGAGCATTTGGAAAAACACTTAAAGGATAAGTCAGTTGATTATGGAATCGAAGATGATCACAGCACCAAGACTTACATTCGGTTTTCTGCGAAAGACTGGAATCAAAGTAAGTATCCTTTTTTAAGATGCAAAGACAGTAAATGGACAGACTCCAGGCATGCTTTATTGTTCTAAGTAAAGGGGTCAGTACCCTTTAAAAGTGTAAGTAAAGGGGTCAGTACCCTTTAAAAGGGTTTTTTGATGGACAAAGCCCATTTACACACCCCTAACCCCACTTGCTTCGACAAGCTCAGCACGGCGCAAGAGGGGAGAAAAAAAGTTAAGGAGTCAACACCCTTTAAACTTTACAAACACAAGAATACAGACAAGAAACCATGAAAAAGAACTTTTGCTTTCTGATATTACTTTTATTCTCATTCTCGGCACTATCTTTAACAAAAACCAAGACAGATGATGAGGATATGCAGTTCTCGGTTGATTTATTAAAATCATTGGTTTTATTTTTTGTTGACGAAGAATTGGATTCTGAGGTTTCGGAATTCATTGATTATGATTTCAAGCACGATGTTCCTGTTAATGCATTTGTTTTTTTGTGGGGTATCGATTTAGTTTCAGATGACCCCTATGCAGATGGACTGAGGTTGATTCAACAAGTGAATGCAGCCAATGATAACTACAAGCATGAATGGGAACCTTATGATGCTTCATTTATGGATGAGTTTGATAGTATCAAAGTTAAGCATGAAGATTTTTTCTGCACTTTTGCAGAATCAAAATGTGTTGATAGCATATTAAATGCAAGTTCCGAGCGGTTAGAAGCTGCTCGAGATAATGAATTAATACTGAAAAGGTATAAACAATTTTTCAAATATTCAAGTTTCCATCCTTTGCATCGATCGTATTTTGAAACACCTATACCCAATTATCGATACCTTTCTTACGGGAATCAATTGGCCTTGATAGAAGCTTTAGAGCGCTTAGAAAATGGTGATGTTGATGTGTTTTTTGAGTTGATTACAGATAATGTGATGAATATCAGGGCAAAATTATCCCAAGCAGAAACTTTGTTGTGCAAAATGGTTTTATTGTCTCAATTGGACTGGAACATAGACGTAATCAGTCAACTCATTCTATCAGATCGAATAGATAAAAAAGACAAACGTATCAGTGCATTGGTTAAGCCTTTGTCGCAGATGGAAAAAGATTTGTCTGCGGCTTTGGTTTATGATTTGAGTAATTGGGTACGCTTACAACAGTTATTATTTGAAAATCCCCATTATTTAAATCGCCCCTCTAAAAAAGGGATTGGGTCTGCGATAGTCAATATGGTTTTACCAATGGCATTTAAAGCTAATTTGACCTTAAACATCATGTACCATCAATCAATTAAGCCTACATTGGCATTTACAACACTATCTCCCAAAGAATTTTATGATGGTTACAATACATTCCAAGCTGAGGCAAAATATCCATTAATACGAGGATTTTTGTCTAATAAATTAGCTTCATACTTTACTGATAATATGAAGTCATATCTCTTGTACCCTGCAAGAATGCACGCTTTTGATATGGGTCAGCAGTTAATCAGGGCTTACCACCAAGAGGGTTCATGGGAACTGGTCATTGAAAAAGCACAGCAGGGTTATCAACCATACCTCAATCACTACGATCAGAGTCCACCATTTTTTGATGGAGAGCAGATTTGTTATGATGGCGTAACAGATGACACCGCTCAATACAGGTGTATAAAAATTAGGTCATATTAATTTAAAGGTGTGCGCACTCTTTAAAGAGGGTTTTGATGGGCAGAGCCCATTCTGCTTTGCTTAACACACCTTAACCCCTCTTACTTCGACAAGCTCAGCACGGCGCAAGAGGGGAAACAGAATCAACATCTCTGACCCCATTGATTCCACTCCCCGGAAATAAGGACTCGGCTCGCTTAACAATCTAAGGTAATAGAAATTGCATCATGTTGCAAAAAAAGCTACAATTGTAGCTAAAATTGCAACGTTATGTTGATATTTTATGACTACAAAGCTGACAGATATTCTATTTAAGGACTACCGCAAAAGAATATTGGGTTTGTTGTTGCTGCATCCTGAGCAGGTTTATCATGTTCGTGAGGTGGCTCGGCTGACTGGAACAATCGCAGGAACGACTGGACGTGAGTTAAAGAAATTGGCTGAATCTGGTTTGCTGCTGTCCGCCCGTCAGGGGAATCAAGTGACCTATACGGCCAATCGACAGTGTCCCATTTATGACGAATTGGCCAGCATCTTACGCAAGACTTCGGGGCTTGCTGATGTTTTGGCTGAGGCTTTGTTGCCTTTACAGGGTGAGATTGAAGCTGCTTTTGTGTTCGGTTCAGTGGCTAAAAACCGAGCGAACCAAAACAGCGATGTGGACGTGTGTGTCATAGGTGAAGTAACTTATAGTGATGTAATCAATGCCTTTTATGATGTTCAGGAGCGCTTGGGTCGCGAGATCAATCCAAAATGTTTTTCTGTATCGGAGTGGTTGGAACATCTTGAAAACCCGAGTCCATTTTTCAAAGACTTGTTGAGTGACGATGTCATTCCTATTATTGGAGATCGTGATGACATTAAGTAATCTTGTAGGTATCAGCATAGAAAGGGTGGAGTCAGATCCAATCATGATACAGCGTTTATTGTTTGCCGCTAATGCATGCTTAAATGATGTGGCTATTGAAGGACTAAGTAATGAAACCCGTTTTGATGTTGCTTACAAAGCTGTGATGCAACTGGCCAATGCAGCTTTACAGTCGAATGGTTATCGCACCCTAACCAGTAAACCCGGCCATCATATGACCATGATTCAGTCACTCTCGCAAACCATAGGCCTTGAGCGCTCTGTAGTTATTGAACTGGACTCATTAAGAAAGCAAAGAAATGTGGCCGATTACTCAGGTGAATTGGTTACCAACCAAGCCTGTGAAGCCTGTATTAAGTTGGCAAATATTTTATTTGAAAAAGTGAATCATTGGATCAGCAAAAATCATCCGCAATTATTGAAGTGAGTGGTATTACGAATCAATGGGGTCAGAGACGTTGTTTTTAGACGGTAGGGGTGGGCTCAGCCCACCACAACAATCAGTTATTTGGAGTTTTGATGGGCAGAGCCCATTTACACACCCCTAACCCCACTTACTTCGCTTACAAGGATGTAAGTGTGTCGCGATAGCAGGATGCGGTAGAGGCCGACAAGCTCAGCACGGCGCAAGAGGGGAAGCAAAGCCATTTGTGATTCTTATTTAAGAAAATGGCTTAAAACTTAAATAAGCAGGGTTTTTAATTAAGAAAACGACGAAATTGTTAAATATGGATATAGATTTTAGGGATATAAAGATTGAAAAGACCCCAAAAGGAGCCTTTAGTACCCAATTTGGGTCTTTTTTAAGTTATCCCGTGTCCTGGGACATGGGACACTTTGGTCGGTTTATAATTATTCACATTTGCGGCAAAAAATGCCGCAAAATAAAACAATGCTAAACTATTTGTAAAAAAGTAAGAAAAATGACCACCCAAGCCGAACAAGCCCTTGAAAATAACCTGATTAAACAATTGGTTGAGTTGGGCTATGAGCGGGTTCATGTCACGGATGACAAGGAACTTGTGGCGAATTTCAAGGTTCAGTTAGAACGTTTGAATCAGGTCACATTATCCGACCACGAATTCAAGCAAATCCTCAATAACATCAATAAGGGCAATGTCTTTAACCGTGCCAAAATCCTGCGTGATCGGGTCACTTATATGGATGCGGCTGGTGATACCAAGACAGTGCAATTGTTAGACAGTCTGGATTTGGATAAAAACAGCTTTCAGGTCACACAACAAGTGCGCATGGAAGGTCGGTACAAGAACCGTTATGATGTCACTCTATTGATCAATGGCTTGCCTTTGGTGCAAATTGAATTGAAGCGCCGCGGACTGGAACTCAAGGAAGCTTTTAATCAAATCAATCGCTATGAAAAGCATTCCTTTTGGTCGGGCCATGGATTGTTTCAGTTTGTGCAGTTGTTTGTGATTTCTAATGGCGTGAACACCAAATACTTCGCGAATAATGCCATTCCATCACGTTCTTTTAAACAGACTTTTTATTGGACCACCGAAAAGAACAAGTTGGTTACGCAATTAACTGATTTCTCGGCTGAGTTTTTATTGCCCAATCATTTGGCCAAAATGATCAGTCAGTACATCGTGTTGAATGAAACCGAAAAGATGCTGATGGTGTTGCGACCTTATCAATATTACGCCACGGAAGCGATTGTCAATCAGGTCAGAAATTCCGATGATTACGGTTACATCTGGCACACCACAGGATCGGGTAAAACGCTGACATCGTTTAAAACCGCACAAATTCTGACAGCGA
>JAUHXW010000170.1 GCA_030426705.1 Gammaproteobacteria bacterium | reverse complement strand
TTGAGTTTGATCATCTAAAGGAAAAATGAATGAATTTAACACCTGCAGAAATAGAGCAATTCAACCAGGATGGTTATCTGATCATACGACAGATGATTGACATGACGCTGTTGAATGAAATCAGGGCGCAGACCAAAAATCATCTGAATTTACGCCTACCGCCTTTTGAACTTGAAGCCGAATTGGGTTATCCCAAGGCGCCTAAATCAACAGAAGAAGAGGGTGGTCAAACCATTCGCAGGCTGTTGTTGGCCTATACGCGAGATCAGGCGTTTCGTGAATGGGCTAAAAACCGGGTGGTTAAATCGATTTTGCAACAGTTACTGGATTCTGAAAAAATCTATTTTGTGCAATCTCACCACAATTGTGTAATGACCAAACAACCTGCTTATTCAAGTAAAACTTTGTGGCATCGAGATGTCCGGTATTGGCGTTTCAGTAATCATGAATTAATCAACTCATGGTTGTCCATGGGGCCGGAAAACAATGACAACGGTTGTTTGAAAGTCATACCCGGTTCGCATCGTTTGGAGGAAAGTTCTGATATGGTTGATGGTGAACTGTTTTTGAAAATTGATCACCCACAATCTGAACAATGGCTGACCAAAGCTGTTGATGTTGAGTTACAAGCAGGAGATGTGCTGTTTTTTCATGCCGCCATTTTTCATGCCGCCAATCACAACCGGACGGAATTGCCGAAATATTCTTTGGTAAATTCTTATCATGGTGAAGGAACACGACCTATCAAAGGCACAAAATCAACCACTTTCGAAGAAGTTTTGATATAAGAGACCCTGACTTAAAATCGAGTAAAAGCCTCAATAGGTTTTAACTCACGACAATGCGATTGCGTCCTGTATTCTTGGCTTGGTACATGGCTTCATCAGCACATTTGTGTAAAGTTCTGAATGTGTTTCTATTTTCATCAGCCTGACAAATTCCTGCTGATATAGATACCTCAAGGTCGGGTGCAGTGATGTGTTCGGGCATTTGTTTGGTTTTTATTCTCAATTGTTCAATCAAATCATAAACTTCTTGATTACTTTTACCCGTGATGCAAATCATGAACTCTTCCCCTCCGACTCGACCAACGAAGGTATTTTCTTTAAACAATTGCATGCAAACCTCACCAAAATAACTCAGCACTTTGTCACCCAGGACATGCCCGAAACGGTCGTTGATTTTTTTGAAATGATCAAGGTCAACCATGACCAAAAACAAGTTGTCGTGTTCAGATAAGTTATGTAATTCCCTGCGGATGACTGTGATGGTGTTATTGCGGTTCCTTAAGCCTGTCAATTCATCGTAGTTGGCTAAATAATGTAGTTTTTTGGTTTGTTTTCGCAACTTGACTATGAAATAGACAAACAAGGCTGTGATCACTAACAGCGCAATTAACAAGCTGAATAACCAGATATTTTGTTGAGTTTTTCTGTCGATTTCCTGTTCTTGTAATTCGTTTTTATTGCTCAGCAGTTCGTTTTCCCTGTTTTTAGCTTCCAATTCATAATGAGCCCGAATGGCATGTAATTTTTCAGCGCTTTGCTTGGCTTCTAATTCTCCTTGTTGTTTGATGGTTTGTTTAAGGATATCAAATGCTTGGTCATGTTGGCCTTTGGCTGCCAGCAAATTAGCTTCCAGCCTGTTTATGGAAATCTGGCCATACTTGTGTTGTTCACTGGCTATGAGGGGTCTCGCTAGCTCAATGTATGCTTCGGCTTGATCCAGTTGTTTCATATCGATATATAGGTTGCTGAGTTGATAATAAGTATCAAACAACAGGTAAATATTCTCAGATTGGATAAATATTTCGGCTGAATTTAACAACAAAGTTTCGGCCTTGGGATATTCTTCCTTTTCAATGTAATGACTTGCCAACTCATTGTTGGCATATGCGGTGCCTTGCTTATCTTGTATTTGTTCAGATATGGCAATAGATTCGTGTAAGTACTTAATACCTTGTTCATGGTTTTCCAAAGCCAAATGAGCACGTCCCAGTTCATACAAACTAACGGTCATTCCTAACAGGTTGTTTTTGGATTTCTCATGTTCGTAGACCTCTTCAAGATAGGGCAGGGCAATTGCAAACTCATTGCGAGATATGTAAATCCCTGATAACTGAGATGAAAAGTCGGCTTTGATAAATTCAATGCCTTCTTCTGGTGCCATTTCGTAGCCTTGTTGTACCAAATCCAGTGCCTTGTAGTAATCTTCTATCTGGATATATAAGTTACTCAAGACAAACAGGCTGTTAAGATACAGTTGCAAATGGTTGTTTTGTTGAGCCCAATTCATGGCTTTTTCGGCATCATTAAAACCATTAAGTCCTTTACCCATACTGGTCATGGCATTAATTTTTTCCAAGGTTAAATGATGATACAGCCACGGCTGTTCTTGCTTGTTAACAAAACTGAGCCCTTTTTCTGCTGTTTCTAATGCTTTGTTGGGGTAGTCGAGGTAACTGTAAAAAATACTTTTGAAGTAATGGTGTTGTGCTTTTTGATTGGCTGAAAAATCTGCCAGATCGATTTTTTCAAGTTGATCAATGGCATCATTGGGCTTATTTTGTGCCATTTGCAGCAAATCCAAATAAGTGGGATCGAAAGAATTTACTTCGGCGGGATGACCAAGACCCGTCCAAATTATCAGCATTGTAATCAAGATGACTCTGATTTTATTCACCGCTTACCCAATAACACCTACACATGAAATTATATTAGCACAGCAACTGATGAAAACGTTAATTGTTCAACATTTTTGTTCATGGATAAAATGGAGAGTTGCTGAGCAACTCGACCGGCGCACTCGGTTGGTGAGCGAAGCGAATCAGAGAGTGCAAGCCCGAGATCATAAGCCATACTCGCCGCGGTCGCTTTCAAATCTGTCGGGAACAGATTTGAATGAAGCCCCAAGAGTATTCCTTTTCTTTCAGGCAAAAAAAAACGGAACCCGAAGATTCCGTTTTCGTCATTCTTTTAACTGAAATTACAATGCAACAATGTTTTCAGCTTGTGGGCCTTTTTGGCCTTGAATGATGTTGAATTCAACTTGTTGACCTTCTTGTAAGGTTCTGAACCCATCACCTTCATTAACGATGGCGCTGTAGTGAGCGAACACATCTGAACCTGAAGCTTGTTGAATAAAACCAAAACCTTTTGACTCGTCAAACCATTTGACGGTACCTGTTACTTTTTCTGACATAAAATTACCTAAAAATATAAATTAAAAACTGCTTGAACATCGTCACAATGTACATCTGGTCAACGAATTATGAATAATGCTTTGAAAAGGTGATTATAAATAGACGTGTATTCGAGCAGTACGCAGTCTATAGACATGATTGAACAAAGTCAATTGTTATTGCTTTTAAACAGCAAATTTGCGACGTTTTTTGCATATAAACGCCGCAAACATCCTACATATTCGAATAGTTTGGTCCGCCACCACCTTCGGGAGTCATCCAATTGATGTTTTGTGAAGGATCTTTGATGTCACAGGTTTTGCAATGTACACAATTCTGCGCATTGATGCGGAATTTTTGTTCGCCGTTTTCCTCAACCACTTCATAAACCGCGGCTGGACAATACCTCTGTGCGGGTTCAGCCCATTGAGGTAAATTCACGGTAACAGGAATATTGGGGTCTTTGAGTTGCAGGTGACAAGGTTGGTCTTCCTCATGATTGGTGCTGGATAAAAACACCGAAGACAAACGATCAAATGAAATTTCATTGTCAGGCCTTGGATACTCAATGGGATGACTTTGGTCAGCTGGCTTCAATTTGGCATGATCCGGCTCTTTACTGTGCCAGGTGAAAGGCAATTTACCAAAGAAAATGTTTTGGTCTATAAAGGTGAATGCAGCCCCCAGGAATGTGCCAAATTTATTCAAGCCAGGCTCAAAATTTCGAGTCTTATACAGTTCCTGGTAAATGGAGGATTTTTTGATGTTTTCAGCATAGCTGGTCAGTTCTCCAGTGGCCTGTTCTTTGTTCAGGGCCTCCGCAATACTTTCAGCGGCAATGAGGCCTGATTTAAGGGCTGTGTGAGTGCCTTTGATTTTGGCAGGATTCAAAAATCCGGCTTCACAACCTACCAACAAACCACCTGGGAAAGTTAATTTGGGTAACGATTGAAAACCACCTTTATTCAAGGCTCTTGCACCATAAGAAACACGTTTACCGCCTTTAATGACATTTTTTATCACAGGGTTTTGTTTCCATTGTTGGAATGTTTCAAAAGGACTGAGGTAAGGATTTTCATAATTGAGTGCTACCACAAAGCCTAAAGCCACTGTACCTTTGTCCAAATGATACAAAAATCCGCCACCTTCGGTGTGATTGTCTAATGGCCAGCCCAATGTGTGTACAACTTTTCCAGGTTGTGATATTGATTCATCAATTTGCCATACTTCCTTGAGGCCTATGCCGTAATGTTGTGGATCGGCATCTTTTTGCAAATCAAATTGAGCCATCAGTTTTTTGCCCAAAGAGCCACGACAGCCTTCAGCAAATACGGTTTGAGAAGCCAATAATTCATAACCTGGTTCAAAGCTGCCTTTTTCATTACCTTGCGCGTCCACTCCCATGTCACCGGTGATGATGCCTTTGACTGAACCGTCTTCACCATAAACGATGTCTGAAGCAGGAAAGCCGGGAAAAATATTCACCCCAAGGTTTTCAGCTTGTTCACCCAGCCAACGGCACAGATTGCCCAATGAAATAATATAGTTACCGTGATTGCGCATCGGTTTTGGAATAAACATACCTGGTACTTTTCTGCCTTTTTCAAGGCCTCTGAGGTAATGAAATTCATCATCCGTAACCTCAGTTTTAACAGGGGCTCCCATGTCTTTCCAATTTGGAAATAATTCGGTTAAGGCCACAGTTTCAATTACCGCACCTGACATGATGTGGGCGCCAATTTCCGAGCCTTTTTCCACCAGTGCTATTTGCCAGTCTTTGCCATGTTCCTGTGATATTTGAGCCAAACGACAAGCTGTGGCCAAACCGGCGGGGCCGCCGCCAACAATGACGACATCAAATTCCATAGATTCTCTGTTCATATTCTGTAACTCACAAATTTCATTATTTTTGACATACCAGTCATCACCAGTTTTACTGGTCCTGGTAATTCCACGCCCCCAGCGTTTTTGGCATCATTGCCATGTCTGATTTCATCCAAACGCATTTGTTCAAGAATGGCCATTGACCTGGGGTCCTGTTTACCAATATCATCAATGTGTTCTTGTAAATGTGACTCAACCTGTCTTTCGGTTTCAATCACAAAACCATAACTGATTTCATCACCAAAAAAAGCCGCCAATGAGCCAATGGCAAAAGAGTGCATGTACCAGTATGGGTTGGTGATGCTGACTTGCGCACCCAATTCATCGAGTCTGGCCTGACACCAGTTCAAGTGATCTCTTTCTTCTTCAGCAGCCCGGTGCAAATGGGCACGCGTTTGATCATCTTTGGCCCACAAAGCTTGTCCATAGTAGAGCGCTTGCGCACACACTTCTCCAGTGTGGTTGATGCGCATTAAGCCAGCGGTGTGCTTGCTTTGCTGATTGTCTAAATCAGGTTGCTCTAGGTCTTTGCCAGGAATGTCATCATTTTGATCAGTGACATGGTTTAACACCTTGAGCATGCGATCAAATTCAATCATCAACTGATTACCCAGGGATTCAGTAGCAGTTCTCATCAGTACAATTTGTGTGGATGGTTGTTTTTATCGCTTATTTTAACATTTATTAAGCTAAATGAGCCGAATTCTCACTATTTAACAAATGGTTTATTGATTTTTACTCAAGAACCATTAAATTACGCGGTTTATCATACGAATTAGGAAATTATTATGAAAAAGACAGTAATGACAATGGCCGTCACTGCCGCTTTGGCTTTCAATGCTCCAGCGTTTGCTGAAGAAAGCGAAGGTGCAAAATGGTCTGGAACCGGGCAATTGGGTTTTTCAATGACTTCAGGTAATTCTGATACAGAAAATTTTACCGCAGGTTTGGCCATCAAGCGAGAATCAGATAGATGGGTCAGTGATTTATCTCTCGACATCCTCAGAGCCTCAACCAATGATGTCGATACCGCTGAAAGGTATACCTTGAACACCAAAACCGGATATAAGTTCGATGACAACGATTATGCCTACTATGGCACGCGTTGGGACAAAGACAATTTTTCGGGATTTGATTACACCATCACAACCACAGTGGGTTGGGGTCATAAATTTCATGACACTGAGGAATCCAGGTTCATCACTGAAGTCGGTTTGGGTTACAAAACAGAAGCCTATGATATCGACCGCACTGAAAACAATGGTTTGGTTTTGGCCGGTAAATTGGACTATATGCGCCAATTAACTGAAACCACCAAGTTCGAAGATGTGTTGGTGGTTGAGGCAGGTGATGACAACACCTTTACTCAAAACGATTTGGGTTTTTCATTCAAAGTTAGTGAAAAGTTTGCGGTTAAATTGGCTCACCAATTCCGTCAC
>JAUHXW010000169.1 GCA_030426705.1 Gammaproteobacteria bacterium | reverse complement strand
GGAACGTTGGGAATTGAAACAAAAAATCACCAAAGAAGGTTAACAGGATCAGAATTACTATGGAAATAGCACCACAAGTTGCCCAATTGGAAGACTTCCAACAGCGTACGGATGCGCTGTGGAGGTATCTTTGACTACGAAAACAAGAAAGAACGCTTAGAAGAAGTCAACCTCGAACTGGAAGATCCTGATGTCTGGAACGATCAGGAAAAAGCCCAATCACTGAGCAAGGAACGCGCCACCCTGGAACACATTGTATCCACCATCGATGCACTCAAATCAGGTATTGCTGATGCCGATGAATTTCTGCAAATGGCCAATGATGAAGAAGATCAGGACAGTCTCAATGAAGTTTTGGTGATGATTGATGAACTGGAAGTCAAAATTGAAAAATTGGAATTTCAAAAAATGTTTTCCGGTGAGATGGATCCCAACAATGCTTTTGTCGATATCCAGGCTGGATCTGGCGGCACCGAAGCCCAGGACTGGGCCGAAATGCTGCTGCGCATGTATCTGCGCTGGATTGAATCACGCGGCTGGAAATCCGAATTGATTGAGGTTTCAGCTGGCGATGTAGCCGGTATCAAGTCAGCAACCATCAAAGTTGATGGCGATTATGCCTATGGCTGGCTCAGAACAGAAATTGGCGTGCATCGTTTGGTGCGAAAGTCACCTTTTGATTCCAGTAACAAACGACACACCAGTTTTGCTGCCGTATTTGTATCACCTGAAATAGACGACAGTTTTGAAATTGACATCAATACGGCTGATTTACGCATTGATGTGTACCGTTCCTCTGGGGCAGGTGGACAGCATGTGAACAAAACCGAATCGGCAGTACGTATCACCCATTTGCCTACCAATACCGTGGTGCAATGTCAAAATGGCCGCTCACAACACCAAAACAAATCCACTGCCATGCAGCAATTAAAAGCCAAGTTGTATGAATTGGAAATGCAAAAGCGCAGTGCCGAATCGCAATCGATGGAAGAAAACAAATCCGACATTGGTTGGGGCAGCCAAATTCGTTCCTATGTACTGGATCAATCGCGCATTAAGGACTTAAGAACCGGTGTGGAAAACACCAATACCCAAGCCGTTTTGGACGGTGATTTGGATAAATTTATCGAAGCCAGCCTGAAACAAGGCTTGTAATGACCTCGCTTAAAAAGTAAACAAAAAATCATGACTGAAGACAATAAACTCATCGCAGAAAGACGCGGTAAATTAACCGCCATCAGAGCCGAGCGCAATGCTTATCCTAACCAGTTCAGACGCAGTCATTTGGCAGCTGAATTGCACAAACAATACGATGAGTTAGACAAGGAAACATTGGATCCACAAAACATCGAAGTGGCCGTGGTTGGTCGCATGATGAGTCAGCGTTTGTTTGGTAAGGGTGGTTTTGCTGTACTGAAAGATGTATCGGGTGAAATTCAATTGTTTGTACAGTTGAACGGTGTTGGTGAAGAAAAATTTGACGACTTTAAACATTGGGACATGGGTGATATCGTCTATGGCAAAGGTGTGTTGTTCAAGACCAAAACCGATGAGCTGTCAGTCAAAGTCACTGAATTGGAACTGGTGACCAAATCATTGCGTCCTCTACCTGAAAAATTCCATGGATTGTCCGATCAGGAAACCCGCTACCGTCAGCGTTATGTGGATTTGATTGTGAACAATGAATCCGCTGATGTATTCAAAGTTCGTTCCAAAATGGTCTCACACATCAGAAGATTTATGGAAGATTTGGATTTCCTCGAAGTGGAAACACCGATGATGCACATGATTCCAGGTGGCGCAACAGCCAAACCATTCACCACGCATCACAATGCATTGGATTTGGAGTTGTATTTGCGGGTTGCTCCTGAACTGTTTTTGAAGCGGTTGACGGTGGGTGGTTTTGAAAAAGTATTTGAAATCAACCGAAATTTCAGAAATGAAGGGGTTTCAACCAAGCACAATCCTGAATTCACCATGATGGAATTTTATTGGGCCTATGCTGACTACAATGATCTGATGGACCTGACCGAGCAACTGTTCAAATCATTGGCTGAAAACGTCAAGGGCAGCCATCAGTTTGAATACCAGGGCCATCAATTGGATTTTGCTCAACCATTCAAGCGTCAATCTATGGCTTCTTTGGTTGCTGAATACAGCGATGGATTATCGGCAAAAGACTGCAATAATTTGTCAGTTATGCAGGCCTACTGCGATAACAAAGGCATTTCTTATGACAAAAAATGGCAAAAAGGCGAATTATTGGCTGAATTGTTCGATATCCATGTGGAAGCTAACCTCATTCAACCCACTTTTGTGACAGAATATCCCATAGAGATATCGCCCTTGTCACGCAGAAACGATGACAATCCGGAAATAACCGATCGTTTTGAATTGTTTATTTGCGGCAATGAAATTGCCAACGGCTTCTCCGAGTTGAATGACCCGGAAGATCAGGCAGAACGTTTCAAACAGCAAGTGGCTAATCTCGAAGCGGGGGATGATGAAGCCATGCACTATGATGCAGACTATATTCGCGCATTGGAATATGGCATGCCTCCTGCTGCGGGCGAGGGTATTGGTATAGACCGATTGGTGATGCTGTTCACAAATTCAGCTTCAATCCGTGATGTACTATTGTTTCCATATATGAAACCAGAGTAGTGAGATGAAAGAAGACAAACAAACCAGGTATGCAAGAAAGCCTATTGAAGCCTCTTGTTTGTTGTTGTTCAAAGGGTATTCTTGTGTCACTGATGTGAAAAATATTTCAGCTTCAGGCATTTTGGTTGAGCTGATTAAAAATGAAAGCATCGAAGATTTACAAATTGGCGATGTGTGTATTTTGGAGATTGTGGTCAACGACACATTTAATTTACATGTTTCATCCAAGGTAACTCGCATCCATGAAGGTCAAATTGCCTTGCATTACATTTCAATTCCTGAAGAAAAACAAGTCGCCATGTGGCAATTGTTGGGTGACCACGTCCATGAAGTGGAAGCCTACAGCACCTAAAACAATCTGATTTTGGCGGGATATTTCAGTTTTTTTGTGACAGCCGTTTTGCTGGCCTTAACCCCCGGGCCAGATGTGTTGTTGGTGGTTGCTATTGCCGCCAAAGAAGGATTCAACAAAGCCATTCATCTGACCCTGGGACTTGCCAGTGGTGTCATAGTTCATACCTTATTAATCATGCTGGGCATCTCTGCATTGATTATTGCCAGTCCGGTTGCGATGAAGTTTATCGCTGTTTTTGGTGCCGCCTATTTGTTGTATTTGGCTTACCTGACTTGGGTACATCGTCATGAACATACCAATGCGTCCAATAAAACCCAAATCAAGGGTTCCTATTACTGGCGTGGTGTGATCATGAACATATCCAATCCCAAAGTGCTGCTGTTTTTTCTGGCTTTATTTCCGCAATTTGCCCAATTGGATCAACCGGGGTATAGCTGGCGCATTGCCATTTTGGGTTTACTGTTTATCTTTACCACCATTATGGTGTTCGGTGGCTTGGCTTTGATTACCGCCAAAAGTGCGCAAAATTTTATGCAAAACCCAAAATTCAAACTGACCATGGATTACATCACAGTCGGTATTTTTGTGTTATTGGCTGGGTTGTTGTTTTATTCGATTTTCTGACATGAAAAAATTAGAAAGAAGCCAATTGTTAAAAGAAATCAAAGAAGCTTTTCCTGACTTAAGGCACGCTATTAATCAGGAATTTGGTTTGTTGCATTTAGAAGTTGGCGTCTTTTATTGTTTTACACAGCAACTGATAGATGAAGGAAAAAAAGAAAGTGTGATAAAGGCTTTTGAGATTGCTGATAGGTTCAATCGATTGGGTAATAAAAAAATTCAAAACGCAATAGATGTTTCTTATGTGGAAGGATTGGAATTCAAAAACACCGGAAAAAACACCAGGAATTGGGCATGGAAACTATTACCGCAAAGTTTGAAAGATGATTACATTGCTTTTCATGGTATTAATAAAGTCAAACAATTTGACAAATCATGAATGAACTTAACGTAAATTACTATCAAGCATGACCCGTCTGAATTTCCCAAAGTTGCTGGTATCTGCCATTATTTTTAATCAATGAGTCATGCTGACCTGATTCAATGATTTCTCCGTTTTCGAGCACATGAATTTGATTGGCATGGACCACAGTTGAAAGTCTGTGCGCAATCAAAATAACGGTTCGACCCTGCGCGATTTTTTTCAAAGACTTTTGAATCGCCGCTTCGGTTTCGTTATCAACAGCAGAAGTGGCTTCATCGAGTATCAGGATGGGTGGGTTTTTCAACAAAGCTCGCGCCAAGGCAATGCGCTGGATTTGACCACCTGATAATTTAACGCCTTGCTCGCCTACCTGTGTTTGGTAACCCTGATCCAGTTTTTGAATGAATTCATCGGCTTCTGCTAATTGAGCTGCTTCAATCACCAGATCATCTGTGGCGTTTTCATTGCCGTATTTGATGTTATCAAAAATACTGGCATTGAATAAAAACGTGGCTTGTGAAACCAGACCAATTTGAGAGCGCAATGAATTGATATTAATTTCATCAATCAAATGACCATCCAGTTTGATTTGTCCCTGTTCTGCATGGTAATAGCGCATCAACAATTTAATGAGTGTACTTTTGCCGGAACCGGTTTGTCCCACAAAGGCCACGGTTTCACCTGCTTTGATAGCAAGATTGATGTCTTTCAAAGCCGGTTGGCTTTGACTGGAGTAGGTAAAAGTGAGCTCATCAAAGCTAATCGCACCTTTGATTTCAATTTCTTTGGCATTTTCGTGGTCTTTGATGCGAATCGGTTCATCCAACAAGCCCAAAATCCGGCGTGCCGAAGCCATCCCGCGTTCGTACAAGTCCATGGTGTTGGCCAAATCACGGAATGGCCAGAGTAGTCTTTGGGTCAAAAACACCAACACACCATAAGCCCCAACAGCCAACTCACCATCTAAAGTATCCAAACCACCAACGATGAAAGTGGCCAAAAAACCCGTAAGGATGGCCATGCGTATCACCGGTGTAAAAGCCGAACTGACCTTAATGGCGGACTCATTGGCAGTCACATAATCGTTACTGATTACCGCAATGCGCTGACTCTCATGGTCTTCTTTGGTGAAGCTTTTGATGGTGGCCACACCCGCAATATTGTTATTAATGGCCTCAGCGATTTGACCGGCCTTTTCACGAACCAGTGCATATCGAGGTTCGGCTTTGCGTTGAAAATAAAAGGCACCAAAAATAATCACCGGAATCGGCGTGAAAGCCAATAAAGCCAGTTTGGTTGAAATCAAAAAGAACACCGCGCCCACAGCCACTACTGAGGTCAACACTTGTAAAATGTCATTGGCCCCGACATTCAAAAACCGTTCCAGTTGGTTGACATCATCATTAAGGATGGAAGTCAAACGGCCACTGGATTGGTCTTCAAAAAAACGCATGTCCATGCGCTGAATGTGACCATAGCAATCGACCCGAAAACGGTGCTGGATTTTTTGCGCCAGTTCCCGCCAATTGCGTAAATATAAATATTGGAACAGTGACTCGCCTGCCCAAATGAAAAAAGTCAAAACACCCAAAAGATACAATTGATGTTTGGGGTCGACAATCCCCATTGCGGCGACAAAGGAGTCTTCCTGATTGATCACTACATCTATGGCTATACCAATCAAGATTTCTGGTGCAATATCAAACAGTTTATTAACGATGGAGCATATACTGGCCCAAATAGCTTGGTGTTTGAAGCCTTTGCCGTAGGAAAGAACTTTAAAAAGAGTCATATTTAATCAATTTTGAAGGGGTATGGTTTCAATACCAAATTCGTGGAAAAATTTAATTTCAACCACTTTACCGCCATGGTGAGTGATGGCACCTTTGTAACGTTTGGCGTTGGCATCTGAAAATTCAAACTCAAAAACCCGGTAGTAAGATAATTTGCCATAACGTGGTTTGATGCTGATTTTTTTCTGTAGCACTGAGTCATCAAGAAACACCCAGCCTTTTTGTTGCGTGATTTGCTTACCTGCCAGACGGGTCAAGTCTAAAGCGGTGGTTTGGTTGTACCAGTAGTAGCCCAGTAAACCCAAGACCACAAGTGCGGATAATTCTGCCATGTTCTTATTGTAAAAGATTTCGCTTAAGGCTGTAATATGCTGCCTATATTTTAAAATTCAATTGGAAGGTTTAAAGAGCTGTTGTCATTTTGAGGTAGTTGAATTTCAGCCAACTTAACCAAAGCAAAAGGTAGGCTAAAGCCTACTACCCAAGTGGTGATATTAAGCTTGAATCTATCGGTGGCAAGGTGAAATTTTTGCAACGTTCCCTTGGGGAGTTGACTTTAGTCAACCCAAGTCACAATCAACAGGTCGGCTGAAGCCGACACCCCAAAACACTCTCCACCATCACTTTACCTGTTAAGGCCGGTAACAAGTGTCTTTAAGTTTACAAAGCAAACCGCGCAGTGCAAAAAAAGTTCTTCAGAGGTAGTTGACTTCAGTCTGCCGTTGCTAGGTAGGCGTTTATTTTGGAAAAGAAGTGTCTAGAATTTCTGTATTTAGACTGAAATTTGCAAAAATACTCAACTGGGTTATAATGAC